>JAKLKW010000233.1 GCA_023150455.1 Alphaproteobacteria bacterium
GGCGTAAATCCGGCGGGCTCCCGGTGCGGGAGCAGGCCGCTCAGGACGGCGCGAACCACTCGGTCATCAATGCCGTCGCCTTCAAGCCGGTGCCGGTCAAAAGGACCACCGTCGTCTCCTGCGGCTTGATGGCGTTTACGGCCAGCAGCTTGCGGGCGGCCGCGGCGGCGACCGCGCTGGTCGGCTCGGCATAGAGGCCGGTCCGCGCCAGGTCGCGCACGGCGGCGACGATCTCGGCCTCGCTCACGGCCATCGTGCCGCCGTTCGAGCGGCTGAGCGCGGCCAGCACCTGCTTCATGCGCACCGGCTGCTTGATCGCGGTGCCTTCGGCGACCGTCGGCGCGAACGGCGCCGGCGCCTTGCCGGCGAACGCGGCGTCGATCGGCGCGCAGTTGGCAGGCTGCGCGCAGAAGAGGCGCGGGCGCTTGTCGATCTGGCGCGCGGCCAGAAGCTCGGAGAAGCCGATGTCGCAGCCCAGCACGTTGCTGCCGGCGCCGGTCGGGATGATCACGTTGTCCGGCACCTTGAAGCCCAGGTCCTCCCACAGCTCGTAGGCCAGGAGCTTGGTCCCTTGCAGGAAGAAGGCCTGCCAATTGTGGCTGGCATAGAAGATGTGCTCGGACTGGCGGATCGCCTCGTGCTGGCATTCCTCGCGCGGGCCGGGCACCAGCTGGACCTCGGCACCGAAGGCCCGCATCTGCGCGATCTTGCCGGGCTGGGTCGTCGCAGGCGCCAGGATCTTCACGCCGATCGCGGCGGCCGCGCCGTAGCCGGCGATCGCCGCGCCGCCGTTGCCCGAGCTGTCCTCCAGGATGCGGCCGACGCCATGGTCCTTCAGGTACGACACCATCACCGAGGCGCCGCGATCCTTGAAGCTGCCGGTGGGCGCGAACCACTCCAGCTTGAACAGCAGGTCGGCGCCGGCGTAGCGGCGGGCGATCAGCGGCGTGACACCCTCGCCGAGGCTGACCGGCGCGATGTCGATCGGCAGCGCCGCGCGATAGCGCCACAGCGACCGGCTGGATGTCTCGATGTCGTCGCGGCCGATGCCCGGCAGGGCCGAGATCATCAGCGGCCGGCCGGCGTCCGAACGCCAGCGCGGCTCGCCGAGCGGATACGACGCGCCGTCCTCCGGATCGAAATATCGCGCTTCCGGCATCGGCAGACGGAAGCTCAGGCCGCCTGCTTGTCGAGCTCGCGCAGGATGGCGTCGCCCATCACCACGGTCGACACCTTGGCCGCGCCCGGCTGCATGATGTCGGCGGTACGCATGCCGCTGGCCAGGACCTTCTCGACCGCGGCCTCGACCAGCCGCGCGTCCTCGTCCAGGTCGAAGGAGTAGCGCAGCAGCATCGCGAAGCTCAAGAGCTGCGCGATCGGGTTGGCGATGTTCTTGCCGGCGATGTCCGGCGCGCTGCCGTGCACCGGCTCGTACAAGGCCCGGCGCTGGCCCTGCTGGTCGACGTCGCCGAGCGAGGCCGAGGGCAGCATGCCGAGCGAGCCGGTCAGCATCGCCGCGCAGTCGGACAGGATGTCGCCGAACAGGTTGTCGGTGACGATCACGTCGAACTGCTTGGGATTGCGCACCAGCTGCATGGCGCAGTTGTCGGCGTACATGTGCGAGAGCTCGGCCTTGGGGAACTCGGTCTTGTGGACGTGGATGACCTCCTCCTTCCACAGGATGCCGCTTTCCATCACGTTCGACTTCTCGACCGAGCAGACGCGGTTCTGGCGCTTCTTCGCCAGCTCGAAGGCGACCCGGGCGATGCGGCGGATCTCGTTGGTCGTGTAGACCTGCGTGTTGATGCCGCGGCGCTGCCCGTCCGGCAGCTTCTCGATGCCGCGCGGCTCGCCGAAATAGATGCCGCCGGTGAGCTCCCTGAGGATCATGATGTTGAGGCCCTTGACCACCTCGGGCTTCAGGCTCGAGGCGTCGACCAGCGCGTCGAACACCATGGCGGGCCGCAGGTTGGCGAACAGGCCGAGCTCCTTGCGCAGCCGCAGCAGGCCGCGCTCCGGGCGCTTCTCGAACGGCAGCACGTCGTATTGCGGCCCGCCGACGCTGCCGAACAGCACGGCGTCCGCGGCCATGGCGTCGGCGAGCGTGTTGTCGGTCAAGGGTGTGCCGTGCTTGTCGTAGGAGGCGCCGCCGACCAGGCCATCCTGCATGTCGAACTTCACCGCGCGGCGCCGGTCGAACCAGTCGACCACGCGGCGGACCTGGGTCATGACCTCGGGCCCGATGCCGTCCCCGGCCAGGATCAGCATCTTCTTGTTCGTCTTCATCGCCTGTTTTCCTCTTGAAGTTCGGCGTGGTGCGATGGCCCGGCCATGACCACGACGGTCCCGGACAGAAGGTCGTGCAGCGCCTGGCGGCGCGGCGTGAACAGGATCGTGAGCCAGCCGATGAGCAGCGTGGCGACGGTCACGAAGCGCATGGCGAGCCTGAGCGTCGCGCGGCCGAGGCCGGGCGGCTCGCCGGCGCGGTCGCGCACGGCGAGCTTGAGCGCGCGCTTGCCCCATGTCGCCGCGTGCGGGCCGCTTTCGGCCTTGGCGAAGTAGAGGAAAAGGAACGCCGCGCCGATCAGGAAATAGGGCAGCTCGGCCGATCCGGGGGACAGCCGGAACCAGCCGACCAGGACCGCCGACTGCAGCAGCGCGAACAGCAGCACGACGGCCGCATCGATCGCCGCCGCCGCGCTGCGCCGCGCGAAACCGGCCGGCGCCGCCGTGTGCCGCGCCGGTTGCAGATCGGCCGACCGGGATTGCGGATCAGGCGCGGCTTGCACGAGGCACCTGGTCGCAAGCGGCCCGGTCGCGATCGCCGCGATGCCGCTCACGCCAGTTCGCGCACGTCGGTCAGATGGCCGGTCAGCGCCGCGGCGGCGGCCATGGCCGGGCTCACCAGGTGCGTGCGTCCGCCGAAGCCCTGGCGGCCCTCGAAGTTGCGGTTCGAGGTCGAGGCGCAGCGCTCGCCGGGCTGCAGCTTGTCGGCGTTCATCGCCAGGCACATCGAGCAGCCCGCCTCGCGCCACTCAAAGCCCGCCTCGGTGAAGATGCGGTCGAGGCCCTCTTCCTCCGCCTGGTGCTTGATCAGGCCCGAGCCCGGCACCACCAGGGCGCGCACGCCCTGCTTCACCCTGCGGCCCTTGGCGACGCGTGCGGCGTCGCGCAGGTCCTCGATGCGCGAGTTGGTGCAGCTGCCGATGAACACCGTGTCGATGGCGATCTCCGCCATCCTGGTGCCGGGCTTGAGGCCCATGTACTCGAGCGCACGCTTGATGCCGTTGCGGCGCATCTCGTCCGGCTCGCTCGACGGATCGGGCACGATGCCGGTGATCGGCAGCACCTGCTCGGGGCTGGTGCCCCAGGTGACCTGCGGCGCGATGTCCGCGGCCTTCAAGGTCACCTCGCGGTCGTAGCGCGCGCCGGGGTCCGACGGCAGCGTCTTCCACCACGCGACCGCCTGCTCCCAGGCGCCGCCCTTGGGCGACATCGGCCTGCCCTTCATGTAGGCGAAGGTGGTCTCGTCCGGCGCGATCAGCCCGGCGCGGGCGCCGGCCTCGATCGACATGTTGCAGACCGTCATGCGGCCTTCCATGCTGAGGCCGCGGATCGCCTCGCCGGCATACTCGATCACGTGGCCGGTGCCGCCGGCGGTGCCGATCCTGCCGATGATCGCCAGGATCACGTCCTTCGCCGTCACGCCGGGCGGCAGCTTGCCTTCGACCGTGATGCGCATGTTCTGGGCCGGCTTCTGCAGCAGGGTCTGCGTCGCCAGCACGTGCTCGACCTCCGACGTGCCGATGCCGAAGGCGAGCGCGCCGAAGGCGCCGTGCGTCGCCGTGTGGCTGTCGCCGCAGACGATCGTGTTGCCCGGCTGGGTGAAGCCCTGCTCGGGCCCGATCACGTGCACGATGCCCTGGCGGACGTCGTCCATCTTGAACAGCGGCACGCCGAAGGCGGCGCAGTTGTCGCTCAGCGTCTCGACCTGCAGCTTCGATTCCGGATCGTCGATGCCGGCGGCCCGGTTGGTCGTCGGCACGTTGTGGTCGGCGACCGCGAGCGTCAGGTCGGGGCGGCGCACCTTGCGCCCGGCGATGCGCAGGCCCTCGAAGGCCTGCGGGCTCGTGACCTCGTGCACGAGGTGCCGGTCGATGTAGAGGACGCACGTCCCGTCCGGCTGGCGGTAGACGACGTGGCTGTCCCATATCTTGTCGAACAGGGTGCGCGGCTTCGCCGCCATGGCTCGTCTCTCCCTAGATGCTGCCCGTCATGCCGGCGCCCTGCGGCGCCGCGGGCGTCACGCCTTGGCCTTTCCGGCCTTCTTCTCGGCAGCCTTCTTCTCCGCCTTCCGCTCGGCCTTCTCGGACTTGGGCTGCGCCGGCGCCGCGGCCTGCGCCTCGCCGGCGGCCGGGGCCGCCTCGCCTTCCATGCCCTGCTGCTCGCGGATGCGGGCGCTCTTGCCGGTGCGTCCACGCAGGTAATACAGCTTGGCCCGGCGCACGTCGCCGCGGCGCACCACCTCGATCCCGGCGATGCGCGGCGAGTAGAGCGGGAACACGCGCTCGACGCCTTCGCCGTAGCTGATCTTGCGCACGGTGAAGGCCGAGTTCAACCCGGCGTTCCTGCGCGCGATGCACACGCCTTCGAAGATCTGCACGCGCTCGCGCTCGCCTTCGACCACCTTCACGTTCACGCGCAGCGTGTCGCCGGGCTTGAATTCCGGCACCTTGTTGCCCGCGGTCAGCTTGGCGACCTGTTCCTCGTTCAGCTTCTCGATGATGGTCATGATACGTACCCTCTGCTCTGTGCGCGGTCGGCGACGTAGCGCGACCACAGATCGGGACGGCGCTCGCGCGTCGTCCGTTCGGCCTCGGCAAGCCGCCAAGCCTGAATCCGTTCGTGATGGCCCGAGATCAGCACCTCGGGCACGCTCAAGCCCGCCCATTCGGCGGGCCGGGTGAAATGCGGGTATTCCAGCAATCCCCGCTCGAAGCTCTCCTCGACCAGCGTGTCGGGCTGGCCGACCACGCCGGGCAGCAGGCGCACGCAGGCGTCGATCAGCGCGATCGCCGCCGGCTCGCCGCCCGACAGCACGAAATCGCCCAGGCTCAGCTCCTCGATGCCGCGCCGGTCGATCACGCGCTGGTCCACGCCCTCGTAGCGCCCGCACAGAACGATCGCGCCAGGCCCGGCGGCGAGCGCGCGCACGCGCGCCTGCGTGAGCGGCGCGCCGCGCGGCGTCAGGTAGATCGCCGGCAGGTCCCGGCCCTTGGCGGCGGCGCCCTCGATCGCCGCGTCGATCACGTCGGGCCGCATCACCATGCCCGGCCCGCCGCCGAACGGCGTGTCGTCGACCGTGCGGTGCCGGTCGGTCGCGAAGCCGCGGATGTCGAGCGCCTCGAGCGACCACTGGCCGCGCTCCAGCGCGCGGCCGGCCAAGGACAGGCCGAGCGGCCCGGGGAAAATCTCCGGGAACAGCGTCAGCACGACGGCCCGCCAGCACCGCGCGTCGTTCATTGCGTCCTCCGCCCGGCCGCATCCGGCAGGCCGCCTTCCGGCAGCACGCCGTCGGGCGGGTCGATCACCAGGCGCCGTCCGGCAAGGTCGACCACGGGAACCACGGCCTTGGTGAACGGCAGCGCGACCGGCGTGCCCTCCGGCAGCATCAGCTCGATCACGTCGCCGGCGCCGTGGTTGTAGACCGCGCGCACCGTGCCCAGGTCCCGGCCGGCGACCGTCCGCGCCGCCATGCCGATCAGGTCGGCGTGGTAGAACTCGTCCTCCCCGGCCGGCGGCAGGGCGTCGCGATCGACATAGAGCCGCATGCCGCGCAGCGCCTCGGCCGCGTTGCGGTCGCCGACGCCCTCGATTGCGGCCAGCACGTTGCCGCGCGCCATGCCGATCGGCGTCAGCACGAACTGCCGCGTGCCGCGCTGGTCGCGCAAGGGGCCATAGGCCGCGACGTCCTCGGCGTTCCCGGTGAAGCTCTTCACCTTGACCGCGCCGCGCACGCCATGGGCGCCGACGATGATGCCGACGCAGACGCTTGCGTCGTTCGCCGGGATCGCCGGTCATGACGTCCGTGGCCTGCATCGCGGTCCCTTGAATGCGCCGGGCTCAGCCCGCCGCCGGCTTCTCGCCCTCGGCCTTGGCCGCTTCGGCCGCCTTCATCCGCTCCACCGTCTTCGGGCGCGGCTGGCTCTTCTTGGTCTGCGCGGGGATCGCCGGCTTGGGCCCGAGATTCTTCTCGAACAGGAAGCGCGCCACGCGGTCCGACGGCTTGGCGCCGACGCCCAGCCAGTGCTTCACGCGGTCCTCGACGATGACCAGGCGGTTGGCGTGGTCCTTCGGCAGCATCGGATCGTACGAGCCGATGCGCTCGATGAAGCGGCCGTCGCGCGGGCTCCGCGAGTCGGCGACGACGATGCGATAGAACGGGCGCTTCTTGGCGCCGCCCCGGGCCAGTCGGATCTTCAAAGACATCTTGGCGAGCTTCCCTTGTGGTGACGACGTGAAATCGGCGTGTCGATCGGTCAGCGCGGGCGGCCGAGGCCGAGGCCCGGCAGGCCGTGACGCATCAGGCCCTTCTGCCCCAGCTTGCCCATCTGCTTCATCATGCGGGTCATGTCCTCGAACTGCTTGACCAGGCGGTTGACGTCCTGGACCGAGGTGCCCGAGCCCGAGGCGATGCGCCGGCGGCGCGAGGCGTTGAGCAGCTTGACGTTGCGCCGCTCGGCCTTGGTCATCGACATGACGATGGCCTCCTGCCGGCGCAGAAGGCTTTCGTCGATCTTCGCCGCGGCGATCTGCTTCTGCATCTGGCCGATGCCCGGCAGCATGCCGAGCATCGAGCCGAGGCCGCCCATCCTGCGCAGCTGGCGCAGCTGGGAGACCAGGTCGTCCATGTCGAACTGGCCCTTCTGGGCCTTCTTCGCCAGCTTCTCGGCATCCTCGCGCTCGATCGTCTCGGCCGCCTTCTCGACCAGGCCGACCACGTCGCCCATGCCCAGGATGCGGCCGGCGATGCGGTCGGGATGGAACGGCTCCAGCGCGTCCAGCTTCTCGCCGACGCCGATCAGCTTGATCGGCCGCCCGGTGACCGCGCGCATCGACAGCGCCGCACCGCCGCGCGCGTCGCCGTCGACGCGGGTCAAGACGATGCCGGTCAGCCCCACCTTCTCGTTGAAGCCGCGCGCGACGTTGACCGCGTCCTGGCCGGTCATCGCGTCGGCGACCAGCAGCGTCTCGTGCGGGTTGGTCGCGTCGCGCACCGCGGCGACCTCGGCCATCAGCGCGTCGTCGATCGCAAGCCGGCCGGCCGTATCCAGCAGCAGCACGTCGCAGCCCTCGAGCCGCGCCGCCATCACCGCGCGCTTGGCGATATCGACCGGCGGCTGGCCGGCCACGATCGGCAGGGTCTTGACCTCGGCCTGCTGGCCCAGCACCGCGAGCTGCTCCTGCGCCGCCGGGCGCTGCACGTCGAGCGAGGCCATCAGGACCTTCTTCCTGTCGCGCTGGCGCAAGCGCAGGCCCAGCTTGGCCGTGGTCGTCGTCTTGCCCGAGCCCTGCAGCCCCACCATCAGGATCACGACCGGCGGCACGGCGGCGAGGTCGATGTCGCCGGCCTCGGCCTCGCTTCCGCCGCTCCCAACACGACCGCCGAGCGTGCGCACCAGCTCGTCGTGCACGATCTTGATGACCATCTGGCCCGGCGTGACCGAGCGCAGGACCTCCTGGCCGACCGCCTTCTCGCGCGTCTTGGCGATGAAGTCCTTGACCACCGGCAGCGCCACGTCGGCCTCGAGCAGCGCCAGGCGCACCTCGCGCAGCGCCTCGTCGACGTCGGCCGGCGTCAGCGCCGCGCGCTTGCGCAGCCGCTCGAAGATCTCGCCCAGTTTGCCGGTCAGGCTGTCGAACATGGCAGACGCGAAACCCGTTGGTCCAAACGCAAACGCGCCAGTGCGCGACACTCGCGGACTGGCGGACATCCGGCAGCGGCGCCGGACGCTGGCAGATCGGAACTGCCCGAAGCGGCGCGGACATTATGGTGCGCGCCACAGGGCGTCAAGCGCGCATGGGCCGCGCCGGCGCGCCGCGCGTGGATGCCATGGCGGCGATCAACGGTGGTAGAAGCGGGGGGCACATCGATTTCTTCGCCGCGGCTGTGACTTATCGGTGAATGGGCGCCGCGGATGACCTATGTCGAGGCAAATCAGGAACTTCGGCATTGCCGTCCGGCCCAGGTATTTCATATACTGCGCCGGCAATTTCTACTATCCAGTGCGAGAATTGACGTGCGCTGCCTGTCCGCATGCAGCCATTTACATGAGGGAAGGTATCCGTGAGCCGCAGACCAGCCGGTGATTCCATCGACGTGCATGTCGGCAAGCGCGTGCGCGAGCGCCGCGTGCAGCTCGGCATGAGCCAGAAGAGCCTCGCCGAGGCCGTCGGCGTGAGCTTCCAGCAGATACAGAAGAACGAACGCGGAACGAACCGCATCGGCGCCAGCCGCATGTTCGAGCTGAGCAGAGTGCTCGACGTGCCGGTCTCCTTCTTCTTCGACGACCTGCCGCCGCAGCCGCCGATCAAGGCGATGGCCAACAAGAAGGCGCTCGCCGAGGAGCGCGAGATGTTCTCGCCCGACCTGATGGGCGCGCGCGAGACGCAGGACCTGCTCGAGGCCTATTACACGATCGGCAGCCCGCGCCTCAGGAAGCGGCTCCTGACCTTCATCCGCGGCCTGCACCGCCAGCCCAAGGAAGCCTGATCGGCACGCCGCCGGACGCCGCTCGCGGTCGACGCGCGGCCGCACAAGACCCGCCGGCGAGCCGCCATGATAGGGTGGCCAGGATGCGTCGGCGCGTCGGATTCCGCGTTGGAGTGCTCGCGGCGGTCTTGCTGGGAGCGGCGGCGTGCGGCGACAGCGAGCCGGGCTACGTCCTGGACAAGGCGAAGTTGCGGGCGAACGCGGACCGCTACTTCACGGGGCGCGACAAGTTCATCGTGGCCCAGGTCTGCAGCCTGCGGACGACGATCTTCGACGACGTCACCCTGTTCCTGTCGGCGGGCGAGATTCGCTGGGAGATCGCGGAGCAGCGCCCGCCGCGAGGCCCTCGGCCGAAGATCGTCGCGCACAGCCCGATCGTCGACGGCGCGTTCACCATCCCCGAGGAGATCTCGGTGGTGAGGATTTCCAGCTCCTATCGCATCGTCGACAGCGGCGGGGAGAAAGCCGTGGAAATGGTCGCCGCACGGTCGTCGTCGAGCACGTCCTGCCGGTATCCGTTGAAAAGGCGTTGAGACGCGGCGGGCCGGCATGCCGCTCCTCGGCGGAAACGGGCTTCTTGTCGGCGACGCCGGTGCGGGCCTATATAACCGGCATGTCCAAGGTCGCTTCCATCGGCGCGGCGCGCCCGGCCGAACCCGCATCGGCCGGCTCGGCCGGGCTCGAGTTCGTGAAAATGCACGGGCTCGGCAACGACTTCGTCGTGCTCGACGCGCGCCGGCGCAAGCTCGCGCTGACCGATCGGCAGGTGCGCGCCATCGCCGACCGCCGCATCGGCGTCGGTTGCGACCAGCTCTTCGTGCTCGAGCCGCCGACCGACAAGTCGGCCGACGTGTTCATGCGCATCTACAACACCGACGGCAGCGAGGTGTCGGCCTGCGGCAACGGCACGCGTTGCGTCGCCGCCCTGGTGATGCGGGAAAAGGCGACCGACCGCGCGGTGGTCGAGACCAAGGCCGGCCTGCTCGACGCCATCGGCGCGCCCGGCGGGCAGGTCACGGTCGACATGGGTGCCGCCCGCCTCGACTGGCAGGCGATCCCGCTCGCGCAGGCGCACGACACGAACCACGTGCCCGTGCGCGCCGGCATGCTGTCGGATGCGGTCTGCGTCAACATGGGCAACCCGCACGCGGTGTTCTTCGTCGACAACATCGACGCGGTCGACCTGCGCGCGCTCGGGCCGCGTCTCGAGCACGACCCGATGTTCCCCGAGCGCGCCAATATCGAGATCGCGCAGGTCCTGCCCGAAGAGAACGGCTGGTCACGCATCCGCATGCGCGTGTGGGAGCGCGGCGTCGGCGTCACCATGGCCTGCGGCACCGGCGCCTGCGCCACGCTGGTGGCGGCCAGCCGCCGCGGCCTGGTGCCGCGCCGCGCCGAGATCATCCTCGACGGCGGGTCCTTGGACGTCGAGTGGCGCGAGGACGGGCACGTCCTGATGACCGGCCCGGTCACGGTGAGCTTCACGGGCACGCTCGACCGCTCGCTCCTGGCCTGAGGCTCGGGGCCCAAGGCTTCAAGACATGAGCGCGCGCAAGCCCGAAACCCCAAGCCGCGGAACCAAGGTCGTCACGTTCGGCTGCCGCCTGAACGCCTACGAATCGGCGGTCATGCGCGACCTCGCGCACGGCGCCGGGCTCGAGGACGCGGTGATCGTCAACACCTGCGCGGTGACGGCCGAGGCCGAGCGCCAGGCGCGCCAGGCCATCCGCAAGGCGCGCCGCGAGCGGCCGGACGCCACCATCATCGTCACCGGCTGCGCCGCCCAGATCGCGCCCGAGCGCTTCGCCGCCATGCCCGAGGTCGACCGCGTGATCGGCAATGCCGAGAAGATGACGCCGGCCGCGCTGGCGCCCGGCCGCGCCGGGCGCGTCGCCGTCGGCGACATCATGGCGCTCGAGGAGACCGCGTCGCACCTGCTGCACGGCTTCGACGACCGTGTGCGCGCGTTCCTGCAGGTGCAGCAGGGCTGCGACCACCGCTGCACCTTCTGCATCATCCCCTACGGCCGCGGCAACAGCCGCAGCGTGCCGGCGGGCGCGGTGGTCGAGCAGGCGCGTGCTTTCGTCGCAGCGGGCTATCGCGAGATCGTGCTGACCGGCGTCGACCTGACCGCCTATGGCGGCGACCTGCCGGGAAAGCCCAGCCTGGGCCAGCTGGTGCGCCGGCTCTTGGCGCTGGTGCCCGGGCTCGAGCGGCTGCGCCTGAGCTCGGTCGATCCGGTCGAGATCGACGACGAGCTGTGGCGGCTGATCGCCGAGGAGAAGCGGCTGATGCCGCATCTGCATCTCTCGGCCCAGGCCGGCGACGACCTGGTGCTGAAGCGCATGAAACGCCGGCATGCGCGCGCCGACCTGGTCGCGGTGTGCGAACGGGCGCGGCGCCTCAGGCCCGGCATCGCCTTCGGCGCCGATCTGATCGCCGGCTTCCCGACCGAGACCGACGCGATGTTCGCCAACACCCTGGCGCTGGTCGAGGACTGCGAGCTGACCTTCCTGCACGTCTTTCCCTATTCGCGTCGCGACGGCACGCCGGCCGCGCGCATGCCGCCTGTGCCGCCGGCGGAGGCGCGCGTAAGGGCGGCCCGGTTGCGCCAGGCCGGCGACCGGGCGCTGGCGCGTCACCTCGCACGGCGCGCCGGCACGCTCGACCGCGTCCTGGTCGAGCGCGCCGACCTCGCCCGCGCCGAGGACTACACGCCGGTGCGCCTGGACGCGGCCGGGCACGCGCCCGGCCAAGTGGTCGCGGTCAGGCTGGATGGCGATGGACAGGGCGGCCTGATCGGCCGGCCGGTCGCGCGACAAGCGGCGTGAGCGGCACCGAATCGTCCGGGGGCGGCTGGCTCAAGCGGCTCGCCGCGGGCCTCAAGCGCAGCTCGTCGCGGCTCAGCGAGGGCGTCAGCGGGATCCTCACCAAGCGGCGGCTCGACGCGGCGGCGCTGGCCGAGCTCGAGGAGCTCTTGATCGCGGCCGATCTCGGCCCCGCCACGGCGCACGAGCTGGCCCAGCGCATCGCCAAGGACCGCTTCGACAAGGACGTCGGCGAGCGCGAGGTGCGCGAGGCCCTGGCGCAGGAGATCGCGGCGATCCTCGCGCCGGCGGCGCGGGCGCTCGCGCCCGACCCGGCCAGGAAGCCGCATGTCGTGCTCGTGGTCGGCGTCAACGGCAGCGGCAAGACCACGACCATCGGCAAGCTCGCCAAGCTCCACCGCGACGAAGGCAGGCGCGTGATGCTGGTGGCCGGCGACACGTTCCGCGCCGCGGCGGTCGAGCAGCTCAAGATCTGGGGCGCGCGCACCGGCGCGCCGGTCGTCGCCGGCGCGCCCAACGCCGATGCCGCCGGCCTCGCCTTCTCCGCGCTGGAGCAGGCGCGGCGCGACGGCGCCGACCTGCTGCTGATCGACACGGCCGGGCGGCTGCACAACAAGGCCGATCTGATGGCGCAGCTGCAGAAGATGATCCGCGTGCTGGCCAAGGTCGACGCCAGCGCGCCGCATTCGGTCGTGCTGGTGCTCGATGCCGGCATCGGCCAGAACGCGCTGCAGCAGGTCGAGGCCTTCAAGGAGATGGTCAACGTCACCGGCCTCGTCGTCACCAAGCTCGACGGCACGGCGCGCGGCGGCGTGCTGGTGGCGCTGGCCAGGCGCTTCGGCCTGCCGGTGCACGCGATCGGCGTGGGCGAGGGCGCCGATGACCTGCGCCCGTTCGACGCCACGCAGTTCGCGCGCGCGCTGCTGGGCCTGGCGGAGTAGCCCCTAACCGCGGGGAGACGGCGATGCATGCCGAGCTGGTCGGGCGCCGTGGTCAAGTCGAGCGCCGACCGGCTGATGGCGACCACGGTCGGCACGCTGGTGCCGGCGCTGATCTGCCTCGGCCTCGTGCGCAGCGTCACGCCGCCGGCGCCGGCGGCCTGGCCCTACATGGCCGCCTCGGTCGCGCTGCACATGGCGTATTACGGCTTCCTGCTGGTCGCCTATCGCTTCGGCGACCTCGACCAGGTCTATCCGATCGCGCGCGGCGGCACGCCGGTTGTCGTCGCCGCGATCGCCGTGCTGGTGCTGGACGAATCCCTGTCGCCGGCGCGGCTGATCGGCGTCGCGATCGTGGCGACCGGCCTGTTCGCCATCGCCGCCGACCGCAGCCTGCTGACCGGCCGCGGCGCCGTGGCAATCGGCTCCGCGGTGCTGACCGCGGCCATGATCGGCTCCGCCACCGCGATCGACTTCGTCGGCCTGCATCGGGCGAACTCCACCCTCGGCTACATCGTCTGGATCAACCTGTTCGAGGCGCTGGTGCTGATGCCGTTCGCGCTCCTCATCCGCCGGGGCGAGCTGAAGACGCTGCCCTGGCGCGAGCTGCCGCGCCAGGGCCTGGCCGGGCTCGTGGTCGCGGCGTCCTACGCGATGATGCTGTGGGCCTTGAGCCTGGGCGCGATCGCGCCGATCGCCGCGCTGCGCGAGACCTCGGTCGTGTTCGCCGCGCTGATCGGCGCGGTGTTCCTCGGTGAGCCGATGGGCCGGCGCCGCGCCGTCGCCGCCGCGATCGTCGCGGTCGGCGCCGCGGTGGTGAATCTATAGGCGCGGCGCAGGCCCTCGCTCCGCGCCGGCAACGTCCACGGGGTTGCTGCGGGGGGTGAACACCTCCTGTCCGCGCGTCTCCGCGAAATGGCCGAGCGCCCAGTGCACCGAAGGGAAGGCGAGGTCCTGCCAGGGGATCGACGTCCAATCGAACAGCGCCACCTCCTCGCTTTCCGGCCCGGCGGCGAAGCCGGGCTCGGCCAGGCGCGCACGATAGATCAGCTGCACCTGGCTGATGCGCGGGATGCTGTAGACCGCGAGCAGGCCGTCGAGCGCGATGCGCGCGCGCGCCTCCTCCCAGGCCTCGCGCAGGGCGCCGTCGCCGGCGCTCTCGTTGAGCTCGAGATAGCCCGCCGGCAGCGTCCAGTATCCCTTGCGCGGATGGATCGCGCGCCGGCACAGCAGCACCTGATGGCCCACCGCGATCACCGACCCGACGACGATCTTCGGATTCTCGTAGTGGACGAAGCCGCACTCGCGGCAGATCAGCCGCTCATGCGTGTCGCCCTCGGGCACCGCGCGAACGCTCGGGCCCCGGCCTTGCTGCAGCGGCGGGATGCGTGTCGGACCGGAGGACATGCGCGCAGTCTGGGCTGCCGGCGCCGCGCCGGCAAGCAATCGCAACGGCTGCGGCGATGATCAGGCGATGATATTGACGAGCGTGCCGCGCGGCAGGACGCGGCGCGCGGCGGCCGGCGTGGCGGGCACGGGGTCCGCGGCGAGCGGGATCGTTGGCCGCGCTTGCGGCGTTGCCGCCGCGGCCGTCGGCTCGGCCGCGGCCGTGCCGTTCACGCGCGCCGGGCCGTTCGCGGCATCGCTTGCATTGGTTCCCTGCGGCGCGCGCGGCGGCACCGGACGGACCGTCGGGAATTCCGTCAGGTAGTTGAACAGCCGTGTTGCCGGGGAGACCTGCATGGCTAACCGACATGCCGTGTGCACCGCGGCGGAGTATAGCTAAAAAGCAACTTAAATCCTACATTAATTCCATCAGTGGTGGCTCCGTCCATCTTCTGTTAACTTTCTTGCTTAAGTGCCGGGTAAGCTCCGGCGCCTAGGGTGACCGCAATGCCAAGTAGGTGCGGGTCGCGCAGAACGCGGGCCAAGGTGCCAGGTCAAGGGCAAGAAATGACCCTGGGTTCGATGATCGATCACGGCGGCGAAGCGCTGCCGGAATCCGCGTCGCAGCGTGACCGGGTTCTGTCCGCGGCGCTGAACGGTCCGCCGGACCGCGCGGCGCTGCTTCTGCGCACGACGACGGCGCTCAGCGACGACGACCTGATCGCCGTCGTGCGCGACGGCGGCCTCGACCATCAGCTCGCCGTCGCGCGGCGCGAGCGGCTGTCGCGCAAGCTGACCGCGGCGCTCGCCGCGCATGGCGCGCCCGCTTGCGTCGCGGCCATGCTCGAGAACCGCGACGCCAAGATCGCGCCGGCGACGCTGTCGGCGCTGGTCGAGCGCTCGCGCGACGTGATCGCCTATCGCGTGCCGCTGCTCGAGCGGCCCGAGCTCGAGGCGGCGCAGGCGTCCCGGCTCTATCTCTGGGTCTCGCCCGCGCTGCGCGACCACATCGCGCGCCACTTCCCGATCGACCGGGCCGAGCTCGACCGCCTGCGCGCGAAGGAAGGCGACCTTGCCGGCGCCCGCGTCGACGAGGCGCCCGCCGCCACGCTCATCGGGCACCTGCGCCAGGGCGAGCCGCTGCAGTTCGAGGCGTCGTTCGCGCGCCTCATGCGCCTGCGCATCACCTCGATGCGGCGGATCATCGAGGATCGCGCCGGCGACCATCTGGCCGTGGCCTGCCGCGCCGCCGGCTTCACGCGCGAGCAGTTCCAGGACGCCTACCGCCTGCTGCAGGCCGCGACCACGCGGCTGCCGACCGCGCAGCCGGGGTTGGGCCTGCCGACCGGCCTGGTGCCGCTCGGCATGATCTACGACCGGATCGACGAGAAGCACGCGCAGGAGACCGTCAAGCGCTGGCGGCGCGAGCCGACGGCGAGCCTGACGGCGCCGCCGGCGCCGAGCGATCAAGGGCCTCTTCCGGCTCCCGCCATTTCCTGACAGGCTGACCCGCGCTGCGCGCATTCCTCGCAAGGGGAATAGACGCGGGGCGGAAGTGTTCGTGTGGTTGCGGTGTCCGCGGCCGGTGGATCCGACCCCAAAGGATCCGCCCCGGGGAGCGGGCGAAGGGACGCATCGTGGCGGACGACGATCTGGACCGGCTGGTCATCGATCAGATACCGCACCTGCGCCGCTACGCCCAGGCGCTGGTCGGCGATCGCGATCGCGCCGACGACCTGGTCCAGGACTGCCTCGAGCGGGCGTGGACGCGCCTCGGCCTGTGGCGCCGCGACGGAAACATCCGGGCTTGGCTGTTCACCATCATGCACAACCTCAACGCCAACGCGGTACGCAAGGCCAAGCGGCGCCCGCGTCACGACCCGATCGAGGACGCGCTGCCGCCGCCCGCCGTGGCGCCGGCCCAGGACGAGCGGCTGGAGCTCGGCGCGCTGCGCGACGCGCTGGCGGTGCTGCCGGAGGAGCAGCGCGCCGTGGTGCTGCTGCTCGGGCTCGAGCAGCTGCGCTACGACGAGGTCGCGACGGTGCTCGAGCTGCCGATCGGCACCGTGATGTCGCGGCTGCATCGCGGCCGCGAGCGCCTGCGCCGGCTGATGGCGGGCGAGGCGTCGCCGGCGCTCCGGAGAGTGAAATGAGCGACGAGCGGCGCACGGTCCCGCCCGACGAGCTGCACGCGCTGGCCGA
>JAKLKW010000009.1 GCA_023150455.1 Alphaproteobacteria bacterium
GTCCGGACGCGCCGTGAACAGCTTGAGGAACACCGAGCCCGCCGGCAGGACGGCGATCGGCGGCCCGGCGGAAACGCCCGCGCGGATGCGCGCGACGGCGTCGCGATAATAGGC
Organism: Alphaproteobacteria bacterium; assembly: GCA_023150455.1. Classification (GTDB taxonomy): domain Bacteria; phylum Pseudomonadota; class Alphaproteobacteria; order JAEULC01; family JAEULC01; genus JAEULC01. The sequence goes on from JAKLKW010000009.1 coordinate 115, forward strand.
GTTGAACGGGTGCAGCGGGCCGAACTGCGGCGCCGCGCCCAACAGGGCGTGCGCGGCGCCGCGCAGGCGCGCAAGCGCCTGGAACGACGCGGGCACGGCCGGCTCGTCCGTTGCGGTCCCGGGACCACGCTGGCGCGCAGCGTATTCGCGCTTGAACTGGGCATAGGCGGGCAGCCAGAACCCGTGGTCGACATGCGGCCGGGCGTCGCTGCCCAGGCGCCGCAGCAGGTCGGCGATGAAGCGCTCCGCCTCGGCGCGCCACGGCTCGATGCCGCCGTCGAGCGCGCGGGCATGGATCGTCAGCAGCGTGCGGCCCAGCTCGCGCTGCTCGCGCGTCGTCCACTCGCGCATGTCCGCCGCGATCCAGTCGATGCTCGGGCGTCCCGGCCTGAGCGTGCCGAGGCCCGTGCGCCGACTCTGCAGCTCGAGCATGAAGAACTCGTCGGAGTCGGCCAGCACGCAGCGGTGCGCCGTGGGCGCCAGCACCGGCAGCGAGCAGTAGTCGAAGAAGTTCGGCGGCTCCGTCGGTGGGACCTGCTCGGGCCGGACCGCCACCAGCGTCATCGGAAATTGGTAGCCGATGAGCGTGTCGGGCCCCGCCATCCAGTAGAACTGGTCGATGCGATGGGGATGCACGATGGCGCGGTTGAGGATCTTCGATCGCGGCATCGGGTGCAGATGGTCGAGCGCGATGCGCGCGAGCAGGCGCGGGGGGATCGCGATGTGGCCGGCCATCGGGTCGACGCTGGCGCGCAGCATCGGCAGCACGTCCTCGCTCGAGGCGCGCAGGCTCGGCGCCAGGATCAACCGCTCGCCCTTGGCGATGTGCTCGACGACGCTGCGGTAGCAGCCGTCGGCCAGCACGAAGTCGGCGTTGAGGAAGAAGACGAAGGTGTCGGTCGCGGCCGCACCGAGGCCCGCGAGCCCGCGGAACAGCGCGAGCGTCAGCGGAACCGAATAGTCGGTCATGCCCAGCAGGTCGTCGATCGCACGCAGCTCGACGCGCGCATGGCGGCGTACGTGGTCGATGGCGTCGCACGCGTTCAGGAACGGGAAGAAGCGCTGCTCCGTCAGCAGTACGAGCTCGCAGTCGAATGTCTGCGCAAGGCAGGGAAGGTTTCCCGGCGCCAGCAGCGCGCGCAGCGACACGCCGGCCAGGATGTTCTTGACGTAATGCTCGCCCCAGACCGGCAGGACGAGGCGCGCCCGCGGCTTCGTCATCGCGCTCGCAACCGAATTCCCGCCCGCCTCGATCGGCGGGCGGCCGAGACTACCCCCGAAGGGTGCGGCCGTTCTATGGCAAATCTCCTGGATTCAAGGCCTTGGTGCCGGTCGCCGGGCTGCCGCGGTGCCACAGCCGCATTGCAATATCGACTGATTGGTGTTACCGAAGCGCCGCTTTGGCGCCGCGATTCCGGCTCTTGTTCCCGAGTCGTCGAGCCGGCGCCGCTCCAACCAAGCGGAGACATCCGGTTCGTGACCCCTGATTACGCAGGAGCCTTCTCCGACATCGTGCGCGGGGTCACCAATTGGCGCGTGTGGGGCCAGGCCGGCTGGCAGGAGATCAAGCGGCGCTATCGCCGCACCGCGCTCGGGCCCTTCTGGGTGACGCTCAGCCTCGGCATCTTCGCCACCGCCATGGGCCTGATCTGGGCCCCGTTGTTCAACGCGGACGTCAAGACCTACCTGCCTTTCGTCACCGTCGGGATGGTCAGCTGGGTCTACGTCACCTCGACCATCTCCGAGGGATGCGGCACGTACACGGGCGCCGAAGGGCTGATCAAGCAGCTCAACTTCCCCTACATGCTGCTCAACTGCACGGTCGTGTGGCGCAACATGATCGTGTTCTTCCACAACCTGATCATCGTCATCGCGGTCGTCGTGCTGCTGTCCGTGCCGGTCAACCTCAACACGCTGCTCGTGGTGCCGGGCGTGCTGCTGGTAGCGGTCAACGGCATGTGGATCACCATGCTGCTCGGCATGCTCAGCGCCCGGTTCCGCGACATTCCGCCGCTGGTCGGCAATCTGATCCAGGTCATGATGTTCGTCACGCCGGTGTTCTGGTTCGCCAACCAGCTCGGTCCGGGGCGCCAGCACATCGTCACGTTCAATTTCCTGTTCCATGTCGTCGACATCGTGCGCTCTCCGCTGCTCGGTCAAGCGCCGGCCGCGCTCAGCTATGCCGTGGCAATCGGCGGTGCGGTGGTCGGGTGGACCGTCACGGTCATGATCTACGCGCGCTTCCGCCGGCGCATCGCCTATTGGCTCTAGGGGCGGCGATGCAGGACACCTTCATCGAGCTGCAGAACGTCACGGTCGACTTCCCGATCTACGGGTCGTCCAACCGCAGCTGGCGCTCGACGCTCCTCGGGCGGACCGGCGGCCTGATCCGGCGCGAAGGCGCGCGACAGCAGCGCATCGTGGTGCGCGCTCTCGAGAGCCTCTCGTTCCGCATCGAGCACGGCGACCGCCTCGGCCTGCTCGGCCACAACGGCGCGGGAAAATCCACCCTGCTGCGCGTGCTGGCCGGCGTCTACGAGCCGACCGCCGGCAACGTCGTGACCAAGGGGCGCCTGTCGCCGCTGTTCACCGCGGCGCCGGGCCTCGACCTCGACGACACGGGCTACGAGAACTGGCGCAGCTGCGGCATGTATCTCGGCATGACTCGCGAGGAGATCCGCCAGAAGATCCCGGAGATGGAGGAATTCTGCGAGCTGGGCGAGTACCTGAGCCTGCCCGTGCGCACCTATTCCGCCGGCATGATGACGCGGCTGTGCTTCGCGCTGGCGACGGCGATCGATCCCGACATCCTGTTGCTGGACGAAGGCATCGCCACCGGCGACGCCCGCTTCGCGGCGCGGGCCGAGCGCCGCATGCAGGCGATGATCGACCGCTCCAGCATCCTGGTGCTCGCCAGCCACTCCGACGCCATGATCGCGTCGATGTGCAACAAGGCTGCGCTGCTGGAGAAGGGCCGTGTCATCTTGATGGGCCCGGTCAAGGACGTGACCGCGCTCTACCACGAGCGCGCCGCCATGCAGCGCGAGGCCGCCGCGGCCGCGCCCGCGCCGAGCGAGGCGGCGGACTAGGCGTCGATGGCGCATCGGGGGACGAAAGCGGGAAACGGCCCAGCGCGCCGGCGGCGCGCGGTGTTCCTCGATCGCGACGGCGTCATCAACCGCGGCTTCCTGCGCGAGGGCAAGACCTATGCGCCGCGGCGCCTCGAAGATTTCCGACTGCTGCCGGGAGCGCGCGCAGCCGTGCATGCGCTCAACGACGCCGGCTACCTGGTCGTCGTCGTTACCAACCAGCCGGATATCGGCAACGGCCTGGTCGAGCCCGGCGTGGTCGACGCCATGCACGACCGCTTGAGGCGCGTCTTGCCGCTAGTTGCGATTGAGATGTGCCCGCACAAGCAAACCGACGGTTGCTCGTGCCGCAAGCCCAAGCCCGGCATGCTCCGGCGCGCGGCCAAGCGGCATTACATAGACTTATCAGCAAGTTTCATGGTCGGCGACCGCTGGAGCGATGTTGTTGCTGGGCACAAGGCAGGCTGCTATACGATCTTCGTCGACCGGGGGTACGACGCCTGCCGAGAGCTGCAGCCGGACCGCGTGGTCCGCTCGCTGCCAGAGGCCACCCGTCACATCCTGACCGTAGCCCGACTTGCTGAACGCCGCCCTTCCCGGCGGCCCCGAGGGGAGCAACGCTAGATGAGTCGATTGGACAAGCTGCGCGTGAAGATCTTCGCCGACGGCGCGGATTTCGACGGCATCGTCAAGCTCGCGGCCAATCCGCGCATCAAGGGGTTCACGACCAACCCCACGCTCGCCCGCAAGGCCGGCGTCACGGACTACGAGGCGTTCGGCCGCAAGGTGCTCGGCGCCGTCTCCGGCCGGCCGGTGTCGCTCGAGGTGTTCGCCGACGAGTTCGACGAGATGATCCGCCAAGCGCGCTCGATCGCGTCCTGGGGCCCGAACGTCAACGTGAAGATCCCCGTCACCAACACGCGCAAGGAATTCTCCGGCGACGTCATTCGCACGCTCTCGGCCGAGGGCGTCGTGGTCAACGTGACGGCGATCCTGACGCTCGACCAGGTGCGCCGCGTGACCGAGTGCCTGGCGCCGGACACGCCGGCAATCGTCTCGGTGTTCGCCGGCCGCATCGCCGACACCGGCGTCGACCCGGTGCCGCTGATGACCGAGGCGCTGAAGATCATGGCCGCGCGGCCCAAGGCCGAGCTCATCTGGGCGAGCCCGCGCGAGCTGTTGAACGTGTTCCAGGCCGATCAGATCGGCTGCCACATCATCACGGTGACCAACGACATCCTCGGCAAGCTGTCGCTGGTCGGCAAGGACCTCGAGACCTACTCGCTGGAGACGGTCGAGATGTTCCGCAAGGATGCGGTCGCCGCCGGCTTCACCATCAAGGGCACCGACGCCCCGCCCGAGCGCCGGCGGGCCACGGCCTGATCGATCCCCGCACGTGGCCTTGCCGGCCGCGGCAGTCGATCGCGAGAGTTGGATTCAAAGCAGCGGAGCTTAGCGAAGCGCCATGACGAAGGTTTTGGTCACGGGTGGGGCGGGCTATGTCGGCAACGTGCTGACGCCGCGCCTGCTGAAGGAAGGCTACGACGTCATCGTCTACGACATGCTGTACTTCGGCAAGGAGACCCTGCCGCTGCAGCATCCCAAGCTGACGGTCATCCAGGGCGACATCCGCGACACGGCCAAGCTCGCCAAGGCGTTCCAGGGCGTCACATCGGTCCTCAACCTCGCCTGCATCTCGAACGACGCCAGCTTCGAGTTGGACGAGAAGCTGTCGACCACGATCAATCTCGATGCCTTCGAGCCAATGGTGGTCGCGGCGAAGAAAGCCGGCGTCAAGCGCTTCGTCTATTGCTCGTCGAGCTCGGTCTACGGCGTGTCCGACGCGCCCGACGTCACCGAGGAGCACCCGCTGGTGCCGCTGACGCTGTACAACAAGTACAAGGGCATGTGCGAGCCGCTGCTGTTCAAGCACAAGGCGGACGACTTCACCTGCTCGATCATCCGCCCGGCGACGGTCTGCGGGTACAGCCCGCGCACGCGCCTCGACCTGTCGGTCAACATCCTGACCAACCACGCCGTCAACAAGGGCACGATCACCGTGTTCGGCGGCGGCCAGAAGCGCCCGAACCTGCACATCGAGGACATGGTCGATCTCTACTGCCTGATGCTGGTGGCGCCGCACGCGAAGATCCACGGCGAGATCTTCAACGCCGGCTACCAGAACCAGACGATCATGGAGATCGCCAACATCGTGAAGAAGGTGGTCGAGGAGGAATTTCCCGGCCGCAAGCCGATCGACATCAAGGTCACGCCGACCGACGACAACCGCTCGTATCACATCAATTCCGACAAGATCAAACGCGTGCTCGGCTTCGCCGCCAAGCGCACGATCGAGGACGCGGTGCGCGACCTGTGCAAGGCCTTCAAGGAAGGCAAGCTGCCCAACAGCTTCGACAACGACTGGTACTACAACGTGCGCACGATGAAGCGCCTGGAAGCCGCGTGAGCCGGAAGCCCGTCACCGTCGTCACCGGGGGCGCCGGCTTCATCGGCAGCCACATGGTCGACCACCTGCTCGAACGCGGCTATCGCGTCCGGGTGGTCGACAACCTGACCGGCGGCCGGCTCGGCAACCTGGCGCATCACGACGGCAATCCCGACCTTTCGTTCGAGAAGGCCGACATCCGCGGGCTGGAGTCGGGCGCGGCCCTGTTCCGCGACGCGCGCTACGTCTTCCACTTCGCCGGCATCGGCGACATCGTGCCGTCGATCGAGCGCCCGACCGACTACATGGACACCAACATCCAGGGCACGGTGCGCGTGCTGGAATGCGCGCGCGCCGCCGCCGCCGCGAAGCTGGTCTATGCCGCGTCCTCGTCGTGCTACGGGCTGGCCGACACGCCGACGCGCGAGGATCACCGGATCGCGCCGCAATATCCCTACGCGTTGTCGAAATACATGGGCGAGATGGCGGCGTTCCACTGGCACAAGGTCTACAGGCTGCCGGTGAACTCGATCCGAATCTTCAATGCTTATGGCACGCGCGTGCGCACGACCGGTGCCTACGGCGCGGTGTTCGGCGTGTTCTTCAAGCAGAAGCTCGCCGGCAAGCCGTTCACCGTCGTCGGCGACGGCACGCAGCGGCGCGACTTCCTCTACGCCAGCGACGTGGCCTCGGCCTTCCTCCTCGCCGCGGAGACGCGCAAGACCGGCGAGATCTGGAATCTCGGCGCCGGCAACCCGCAGTCGGTCAACCACCTGGTCGAGCTGATCGGCGGACCGGTTGTCTATATCCCCAAGCGTCCGGGCGAGCCCGACGTCACCTGGGCGGACATCGGCAAGATCCAGCGCGACCTCGGCTGGAAGCCGAAGATTCCGTTCAAGGAAGGGGTGGGACGCATGATGGCCGAGATCGACAAGTGGCGCGACGCGCCGCTGTGGGATCCCGATTCCATCGCCAAAGCCACCAAAACCTGGTTCGAGGCCCTCGGTGCCTAAGGACGAAACGATGACCCCTCCCGTCGCCGGCGACTATCGCCGCAAGGTCAAGACGGTCGACGAGCTGTGCGCGGCTCTCGGCAATCGGCCGCGCAAGCAGACCGTGGTGATGTGCCACGGCGTGTTCGACCTCGTGCATCCCGGCCATATCCGCCACCTTCTCTATGCCAAGGAGAAGGCCGACATCCTGGTGGCGAGCCTGACGGCCGACGCACACATCACCAAGGCGCAGTACCGGCCCTTCGTGCCGCAGGAGCTGCGCGCGCTCAACCTGGCGGCGCTCGAGATGGTCGATTACGTGGTCATCGACCCGAACCCGACGCCGCTCGACAACATCGCCAAGATCCAGCCCGACTACTTCGCCAAGGGCTACGAGTACCAGGACGGCGGGCTGCACCCGAAGACGAAGCAGGAAATCGAGGTGCTGCAGAGCTACGGCGGCGAGATCCTGTTCACGCCCGGCGACATCGTCTACTCGTCCTCGCACCTGATCGAGACCGGTCCGCCCAACCTCGCGATCGAGAAGCTGCTGATGCTGATGGAGGCGGAGCAGATCGACTTCGACAAGCTGCGCCGCATTCTCGACAAGTTCGAAGGCGTGCCGGTGCACGTGGTCGGCGACACGATCGTCGACAGCCTCAGCTACACCACGATGATCGGCGGCATGACCAAGACGCCGACGCCGAGCGTGCGCTTCGACAACCGTGTGGACTTCGTCGGCGGCGCCGCGATCGTCGCCGAGCACCTGCGCGCCGCCGGCGCGAAGGTCACCTTCTCCACCGTGCTCGGCAACGATCCGCTCAAGTATTTCGTGCTGGAACGCCTGGAGCAGGCGGGCATCGAGGTGATGCCGATCATCGACCATACGCGGCCGACCACGCACAAGAACGCCTTCGTCTGCGGCGATTACCGGTTGCTCAAGGTCGACACCCTCGACAACCGCAGCATCACCGATACCCAGGCCGACCAGGTCTCCGAGCATATGCGCAAGGTCAATGCGCGGATGGTGGTGTTCAGCGACTTCCGTCACGGCATCTTCAACCGCCGCACCATCCCGAGCCTCAGCAAGGCGATCCCGGCGGGCGCGTTCCGCGTGGCCGACAGCCAGGTCGCCAGCCGCTGGGGCAACATCATGGAGTTCAAGGGGTTCGACCTGCTGACCCCGAACGAGCGCGAAGCGCGCTTCTCGCTCGCCGACCAGGACACCGGCGTGCGCCCGCTGGCCGCCAGGCTCCACGAGGAAGCGGACTGCAAGACGCTGATCCTGAAGCTCGGCGACCGCGGCCTCCTGACCTGCCGTTCGGACAGGGGCAAGGAGGGCGATCTGCGCTCGTTCTTCGTGGTCGACAGTTTCGTCGAGCGCCTGGTCGACGCGGTCGGTGCCGGCGACGCGCTGCTCGCCTACGCGGCGCTGACGCTGCTGACCGACGGCTCGGCCGTGGCCGCCTCCATCCTCGGCTCCATGTCGGCGGCGCTGGAATGCGAGGCCGACGGCAACATCCCGATCGGCCGGCCGGACGTGCTCGGCAAGCTGGAAAGCATCGAGAAGCGCGCGCGCTTCCAGTAGCGCCCGGACCGGCCAGGAAGGGATCGCAGCCCATGCGCGTAGTCGTGGCGGGCCTCGGGGTCCAGGGCCACAAGCGGCGTCGCGTCGCCGGGGCGGACTTCGTCGCCGCCGTCGACCCGGTCAATCCCGAGGCGCAGCACCGCTCGATCGCCGACATCAGGCTCGGCGACTACGACGCCGTGCTCGCCTGCATCCCCGACGAACCCAAGATCGAGCTGCTGGAATACCTGATCGGCAACGGCAAGCACGTGCTGGTCGAGAAGCCGCTCTGGGCCGCGCGCGACGACGACATCGCGCGGCTGGACGCGCTGGCCAGGAAGAAGGGCGTCGTCTGCTACACGGCCTACAACCACCGCTTCGAGCCGCATTTCGTGCGCATGGCCGAGCTCGTCCGCTCGGGGGCACTCGGCCGCATCTATCACTGCCGCATGTTCTACGGCAATGGCACGGCCAGGCTGGTGCGCGAGTCGCAATGGCGCGACCAGGGCGCCGGCGTGCTGCCCGACCTCGGCTCGCACCTGCTCGATACGGCGCGCTTCTGGTTCGGCGAGATCGGCGCGGACACCGAGGTCGTCATGAGCCGCCGCTTCGAGAACCGCGCGCCCGACCACGTCGTGCTGGCCGCGCGGCAGGGCAGCCCGCAGCTCGAGCTCGAGATGACGCTGTTGATGTGGCGCAACCACTTCACCTGCGACGTGCTCGCGGAGAGGGGCACGGCGCATATCCGGTCGCTGTGCAAATGGGGCCCGTCTTCCTTCACGACGCGCACGCGCGTCCTGCCCTCGGGCCGTCCGCCCGAGGAGACGGTGACGCTGGTCCGGGACGACCCGACCTGGGCGCTGGAATACGCGCATTTCAAGGCGCTTGTCGCCGCGGGCGAGCCGACCGACCTGTCGAACGACCTCTGGCTGAACCGCACGTTGCGCGCCCTCGGCGATGCCGCGATCACGGAGGCCGACCGTTGCGCGCGCCCGTGATCGGCTACGCGGGCCTGACGCATCTGGGCCTCGTCTCCGCCGTCGCGGCGGCGGCCAAGGGCTTCCGGACGGCCGGCTACGACCCCGACGCCGAGCGCGTGCGGTCGATCGCCGCCGGCAAGCTGCCGGTGGTCGAGCCCGATCTCGACGAGCTGGCGGTGAAGCACCGCGACAAGCTCGCCTACAGCGCCGATCCCCAGGTGCTCCGCGACTGCGATCTCGTCTACATCTCGACCGACGTGCCGACCGATGATCGCGGTCAGAGCGACCTCGGAGGGATCGTGGCGCTGATCGAGCGCGTCATTCCCGCGTTGAATCCGCAGGCCCTACTGGTCGTGCTGTGCCAGGTGCCGCCGGGATTTACGCGCAAGCTGGCGCTTGCACCCGACCGGCTCTACTACCAGGTCGAGACGCTGGTGTTCGGCCGCGCCGTCGAGCGCGCCATGCAGCCCGAGCGCTGCATCGTCGGCTGCGCCGATCCCGCGAAGCCGCTGCCGGCGCCGTTTCGGCGATTTCTCGGGGCCTTCGGCTGCCCCATCCTGCCGATGCGCTACGAGAGTGCCGAGCTCGCCAAGATCTCGATCAACTGCTGCCTGATCGCCTCGGTGACGGTCGCCAACACGCTGGCCGAGCTGTCGGAGGGGATCGGCGCCGACTGGTCGGAGGTCGCGCCGGCGCTGCGGCTCGACCGCCGCATCGGGCAGTATTCCTATCTCGCGCCCGGGCTCGGCATCGCCGGCGGCAACCTGGAGCGCGACCTCGCGACCGTGCTGCGCCTGTCGCAGGCGGTCGGCAGCGAGGCCGGCGCGATCCAGGCCTTCCTCGACAATTCGGCGCACCGGCGCGACTGGGCGCTGCGCGCGCTGCACGACGAGGTGTTCGCGCGCAAACCCGACGCCGCCATCGGCATTCTCGGCCTCGCCTACAAGGAAAACACGCATTCGACCAAGAACTCGCCGTCGCTGGCCCTGATTCGGCATCTCGGGCCGTGGGCGATCCGCGTCTATGACCCCGTGGTGCCGGCTTCCGCGGCTGGGCATCCGCGCGCGACCGGGGCCAAGGACGCGCTGGACGTGGCGCGCGGCGTCGATGCACTCGCCATCATGACGCCCTGGCCCGCCTTCAAGACGCTCAGGCCTTCCGATATCGCCCGCGCCAGGAAGGGCAGGACCGTCCTGGACCCCTACCGGGTCCTGAACGGGCCCGCGGCGGCGGCGGCCGGGCTCGACTACCTGACGCTCGGCGCGCCCCCCTTGCGCGCACGCGCGGGGAATTGACGATGTTGACGCACGGGCTCGCCGAGCCGGCCGGTCCGAAGCGCGTCGTCTTGCTCGGCGCCGGCGGCTTCGTCGGAGGCGCCATCGCGAAGCGCCTGGCGTTACTCGGCATCGCCACGCTGGCGCTGACTCGCAAGGAGATGGACCTGCTGGTGCAAGGCGCCGGCGACAGGCTCGCCGGTCTGCTCCGCGACGACGACAGCCTCGTGTTCGTCTCGGCTCTGGCGCCAACGCGCACGGCCGCCATGCTGATCGACAACCTGCGCATGGGCGAGGCGGTAACGCAGGCGCTGGCGAAGCGCCCGGTCGCCCATGTCGTCTATATCAGCTCAGATGCTGTCTACCCCGACGACGCGAACCCGGTGACCGAGCGCACGCCCTGCCATCCGGTGAGCCTGCACGGCGTCATGCACCTGGCGCGCGAAGTGATGCTGCGCACGGCCGTGCGCGCGCCACTGGCGATCTTGCGCCCGTCGCTGCTCTATGGTGCCGCCGATCCGCACAACGGCTACGGGCCCAACCGTTTCCGGCGGCTGGCTGCCAAGGGCGAGTCCATAACGCTGTTCGGCGGCGGGGAGGAGATGCGCGACCACGTCCTGATCGATGATGTCGGCGCGCTCGCCGTCGAGGCGCTCCGGCATCGCAGCGCCGGCGTGCTGAACGTCGCCACCGGCCAGTCGCATTCGTTCCGGCGCGTGGCGGAGATGGCGGCGGCGCTCGTGCCCGCCAAGGTCCAGATCAACGATTCGCCGCGGCAGAACCCGATCACGCACCGGCATTTCGACGTGACCGACTGCCTGAAGGCCTTCCCGACCTTCCGCTACACGAACCTGGCCGACGGGCTTGCCCGCACCGCCAAGGAATCTTGAGGAGACCGACCGATGGGCGAAGTCAACCTGCTGGCCAAGCTGCCGCGCGGCAAGCGCAACGTGAACGCGCGCGCCGACGCCAAGACGCAGGAGATCATCGACATCTCGCGCCAGTACGGCGCGCTCTATTTCGACGGCGACCGCAAGTACGGCTACGGCGGCTACCGCTACGACGGCCGCTGGATTCCGGTGGCCGAGGACATGGTCCGGCATTTCGGCCTCAAGCCGGGCGACCGCGTGCTCGATGTCGGCTGTGCCAAGGGCTTCCTGGTCAAGGACTTGATGAAGGTCTGCCCCGGCCTCGAGGCGTTCGGCCTCGACATCTCGGAATACGCGCTGATGAAGTGCGAACCCGAGGTCATCGGCCGGCTGCATCTCGGCAACGCGACCAAGCTGCCCTTCCCCGACAACAGCTTCAAGGCGGTCATCTCGCTCAACACGATCCACAACCTGGAGCGCGCCGACTGCATCGTCGCGCTGAAGGAGATGCAGCGCCTGGCGCCCGGCCGCGGCTTCGTGCAGGTCGACTCCTACCGCACGCCCGAGCAGAAGGCGGTGTTCGAGGAATGGGTGCTGACCGCCAAGTTCCACGACTATCCGGACGGCTGGATCAAGCTGTTCAAGGAAGCCGGGTATACGGGCGACTATTACTGGACGATCATCGAGTAGCGCGAATGTGGCCGCGGTACCAGTTGCGCGCGTGGTGGTGAGCGAAACCCATGCATCCGCTCTCGAATGTCCTCCACGGCTGCTACGCCTTCATCCTGGAATACCTCAGGCCCATCGAGCGGCCGCAGGCGGCGAAGCCCGCCCGCCCGCGGGTGATCCGGGGCCAGGGTCAGAAGGACGCGGCCAAAGCCGAGAAGGCGAAGATTGCTGCCGCGCCCGCGCCCTGCCGGATTCCTTCGTGAAATCATGGTCATACACGCCGGGATTCATGCTGGACGCGCCCCGGCGGAGGCTTTAAAAGGACTGCGCGTTCGCGGGTGAACGCCTGCCCCGCTTGCGGTCCGGACGCGGGCGCAATCGGTCGGCTTCGGCCTCCGACCTCAATCCGCCTGTCCTGGGGACTGTTCCTTCGCATGAACGACGCTCCGCGCCTGAATTCCTTCGATGCCGCGGCGGCACGCCAGCGCTGCCTGCGCTATCGCAAGCGCATCCTGGACATCTCGCAGCAGGTCCAGGCACTGCATATCGGCTCGGCCTATTCCTGCACCGAGATCGTCGACTGCGTCTACAACGGGCTCATGCGCCGCAACGGCGACGGCAGCTCGCCGGACACGTTCCTGATGTCCAAGGGCCATGGCTGCATGATCCAGTACGCGATCCTCGAGGATCTAGGCGTGCTGACGCGCCAGGACATGGACCTCTACTGCAAGCCGAACGGCATCCTCGGCTGTCATCCCGACTACGGCAATCCCGGCATCGAGGCTTCGACCGGCTCGCTCGGCCATGGCCTCTCGATGGTCGTCGGCATGGCGCTGGCCGAGCGCGGAAGGCGCACCTCGGGCGTGATCTACACGGTCTTGAGCGATGGCGAGGTGCAGGAAGGGTCGACCTGGGAGGCGGTGCTGATGGCGTCGTCCTTCGGGCTCTCGAACATCGTCGCCTTCGTCGACTACAACAATTTCCAGAGCCTGGGACGCACCAGCGAGACGCACCCGTCCTTCTTCCCGCTGGTCGACAAGTTCGTCGCCTTCGGCTGGGAGACGGTCGAGGTCGACGGCCATGACCCGGCCGCCATCCACGACGCCGTCGTCTCGCGCAAGGGCGGCAAGCCGCTCATGGTCGTGGCCAACACCACCAAGGGCAAGGGCGTCAGCTACATGGAGAACGTGCCGATCTGGCACTACCGCTCGCCGAGCAAGGACGAGTACAAGAAGGCGCTCGAGGAGCTGGAGGCCGCCCAGCGATGAGGAACACCTTCGCCGAGGCCCTCTACAAGGCCGCCACGGCCAATCCCGACGTCTATGTCGTCGTGGCAGACATCTCGCCGGCCGGCAGCATGGGCAAGTTCCGCGAGCAGTATCCCGAGCGCTTCATCAATGTCGGCGTCGCCGAGCAGAGCATGATCGGCATCTCGGCCGGCCTCGCGCTCAAGGGCTGCCAGCCCTTCGCCTACACGATCGCGACCTTCTCGCTCTACCGCCCGTTCGAGATGGTGCGCGACGATCTGTGCTACCAGAACCTTCCGGTGACGGTGGTCGGCATGGGCGCCGGCGTGATCTACTCCACGCTCGGCGGCACGCACCACACGCAGGAGGACATCGCCATCGCCGGCGCGCTGCCCAACATGCAGATCGTCTCGCCCTGCGACCCGGCCGAGGTGGCGCTTGCGACCGCGTGGTGCGCCCAGCAGAAGAACGGCCCGGTCTATCTGCGGCTCGGCAAGGCGGGCGAGCCGGTCTTCACCGACAATGCCGTCGATCCCTGGGTGTTCGGCAAGCTGCGCTGCATCCAGCGCGGCAGCGACGTGTGCATCCTGTCGCATGGCATCATCATGGGCATGGCGATGAAGCTGGCGCGGCAGTTCGAGGCCGCCGGCAAGTCGGTCTCGATTGTCTCGTGCCACACGCTGAAGCCGCTCGACCGCGCCGGGATCGCAGAGGCCCTGAAGAGCCACAAGCACGTCGTCGTGGTCGAGGAGCACGCGCCGCATGGCGGGCTCGCCTCGCACACCAAGCAGATCGCCTGGGACAGCCGCGCCCAATGCCGGCTCGATGTCTTCACCCTGCAGGACGAGTTCATCCACAACTACGGCAGCCATGAGGATCTGCTGGGCGCGCACGGCCTCAGCTACGACCGCATCGCCGCCGGCGTGGGGTTGTCATGAGCGATACGCAAGCCGTCGTCGTCAGGCCCAACACGTCCGAGCTTGCCATCCACGGCGGCGACAAGGTGCGCAAGACGCCGATGCCGCCGCGCATCGCCATGGGCGACGACGAGATCCGCATGGTCAACGAGGTGCTGGCCTATTTCCGCGAGAAACAGGTCGACCCCGGCTACCAGGGCCCGTTCGAGAAGATGTACACCGACGCGTTCGCCGAGATGATGGGCGGCGGCCATGCCGACGCGGTCGCCACCGGCACCTCGGCGATCTACGTCTCGCTCGCCGCGCTCGACCTGCCCAAGGGCAGCGAGGTGCTGGTCTCGCCGATCACCGACCCGGGCTCGCTCTCGGCCGTCGTGCTGAACGGGCTCAAGCCGCGCCTCGTGGACAGCAGGCCGGGCAGCTACAACGTCGGGCTCGAGCAGGTCCTGGCGCGCGTCACGCCCGAGGTCTCCTGTGCGCTCATCGTGCACGCCGCCGGCCAGGCCGCCGAGATCGACAAGATCGTCGAGGCGCTGCACGCGCGCGGCATCAAGGTGCTGGAGGACTGCAGCCAGGCCCACGGCGCGCAGATCCGCGGCCGCCTGGTCGGCACGTTCGGCGACATCGCCGCGTTCTCGACCATGTACCGCAAGGCGCATATGACCGGCCCGTCGGGCGGGCTGGTGTTCAGCCGCAACCTCGAGACCTTCCGCAGCGCGCTGGTGCATGCCGATCGCGGCAAGCCGCGCTGGCGGGACGACTTCGACGACCGCGATCCGTCGACCTACCTGGCGCCGGCGCTCAACCACAACACCGACGAGATCTCCTGCGCCATCGGCTACGCGTCGCTCAAGCGGCTGCACCGCACGATGGTCCACCGCTTGGCCTTCGTGTCCGAGTTCACGGCCCAGCTCGTCGACTATTCCGAGGTCTGCTACCCCTACCGCTGGACGCCGGCCGACTCGCCCTTCTTCCTGCCGGTCATGGTCCACACCGACGCGATCACCTGCAGCAAGACCGATTTCGCGCTCGCCGTGCGCGCCGAGGGCATCGACCTCAACCCGCACTACAAGTACGTCGTCGCCAACTGGCCCTTCATCAAGCCGTACCTGGCCGATGGCTTCGACACGCCCAACGCGCAGGACGTCTGCAACCGCTCGTTCAACCTGTACCTCAACGAGAAGTACGGCGACCGCGAGGCGACCGACGCCGTCAAGGCGATCGTGAAGGTGGAGAAGCACTACAAGAAGCGCGGCTAGACGCCCGCGCGGCCCGCATGAAATACGAACCGATCTTCATCGACTACTACGAGAACAAGACGGCCGAGCCCGCCTTCCCGCACGGGATCATGAAGCTCAATCCCGGCGCGAAGATCATCAAGTCGACCATCCGGGGCCCGCTCTACCTCAACCGCAACACGCAGGTCGGCCCCGACGCGACGGTCGGCAAGTATTTCGGCATGAACGAGAGCTGCTTCATCGCGCGCGCCACGATCGGCGCCTTCTGCGCGATCGGAGCCAGGACCTCGATCAATCCCTTCAATCACCCGATCGACTGGCTCAGCACCAACGAGTTCCAGTACCATCCGAACTCGTTCGACTGGGTTCCGGAGTACCGCGAGATCGAGCGCCTGCCCCGCACGCCCGACATGTTCCAGCACGTGACGGTCGGTAACG
Source organism: Alphaproteobacteria bacterium (assembly GCA_023150455.1). Lineage (GTDB taxonomy): Bacteria > Pseudomonadota > Alphaproteobacteria > JAEULC01 > JAEULC01 > JAEULC01. The sequence continues at coordinate 15,841 of JAKLKW010000009.1, forward strand.
ACGTCTGGACCGGCCACAACGTCAACATCATGGCCGGCGTGTCGGTCGGCGACGGCGCGGTGATCGCGGCCGGCGCCGTGGTCACGCGCGACGTGCCGCCCTATGCGGTCGTCGCCGGCGTGCCGGGGACCGTGAAGCGCCTGCGCTTCCCCGAGAAGACGGTCGAGCGGCTGTTGAAGGTGAAGTGGTGGGACCTGGAGCTCAAGGATCTGAGCGGCCTGCCGTTCCGCGACGTCGAGCGCTGCCTCGACCTGATCGAGGAGATCAAGGCGCGCAAGATGGCCGAGGCCTGACGGTGACCGTCGCTGGGGCCGCCGCCGCGATCGAAGCGGCCGCCTTCCGCCCGATCCTCGAGCGCTTCGGCGTCGCGCGCGACGGGGCGCTGATCGTGCACAGCGCGATCCGGCGCCTGAGCCACGCCGGCTTCCGCGCCGAGGCCATCGTCGACGCGTTCCTCGACCACGTGCGACAGGGCCACCTGTTCATGCCGACCATGACCTGGCGCACGGTCACGCCCGAAAACCCGCGCTGGGACGAGCTTGCGACGCCGTCGCATACCGGCGTCCTGAGCGAAGTGTTCCGCACGCGCAACGCCGTGGCGCGCAGCATCCACCCGACGCACGCGGTCGCCGGCTGGGGACCGGCCGCGCCGATGCTGCTGTCGCGCCATCATCTCGACGACACGCCTGTGTCGCAGAACAGCCCCTACGGCCTGCTGCGCGACTACCCGGCCTGGATCCTGATGGTCGGCGTCGGGCTCGAGACCGTGACGGCGATCCACCTGCCCGAGGAGACGATCGCGGTCGATCTCTACGTCCGGCCGCGCGACACGGCGGTGACCTACGAATGCCGCGACCGGCACGGCACCGTGCACCTCGTTCCGGCGCGGCGGCACTGGCGGCTCGACCGCGACTTCCCGCAATTCGCCGCACCGCTGAAGGCGAAGGGACAGCTCGAGGAAGGCGAGATTTCGGGCTGTCCCTACACGATCGTCAAGATGGGCGATCTCCTGCGCGAGGTCTTTGCGGCCTTGCTGGCCGATCCGCGCGGGACCCTGCGGCGCGACGCGCCCGCGTCCGCGGCGCGCTAGACCGAACTTCCCGGCGCGTCCCGGTCGCGGGCATCGGCGCCCAGTCGGCCGGGGCGTTGTGGATGTCGAGCGCATCCATGCCCGGCAAGGCCGCGTCGACTTGCCATAGCCGGTCGAGGACCGCCCGCCCGGTGGCGGCCGAGACGCGTACCGGCAGCACCGCCTCGCGCACGGCGCGCCACAGGGCCGCGCTGTCGCTCGCCTGGCCGATCGATGCCGTGCCCAGGGCGAACGGCGCCAGGACTTCGTCCTCCGTGACCGCGGGCGGCGCGTCCACGCGCAGGGACAGCTGCCGTGCCAGCGCGGCGCCCGCTGCCGCCCAGGCCATCAGCAGCACATAGGCTGCGACGACGGCGGCCGTCTTGATGCCGCCGCCGGCGAGTTTGCGCCATCTCGATCAACCGGGACTGCGCCGGCCGAGCGATTCACCCAATGCCGGCCGGCTCTTCAGGTCGCGCCCGCGCGGCGCGGTTCCGCCCCGTTGCCCGAGGCGGCGGCGGCGGTCGCCGGCTTCGCTTCGATCGCCGGGATCGCGAGCTCGGCCTCCGGCGCGCCTTCCGTCGTCCTTGGCGCGGCAGTCGCGATCGCGCCGCCCATCGGCGGCAGGACCGCGATGCGGGTCGGCGCGCGATGCGACAGGCTGTCGAAGGCGCCGCAATGGCCGCAGTTCGCGCTCCAGCGCTGCGCCTGCGCGCCGCACTTGTCGCAGACCCAGCACGCGTCCGGTGCCGCCTGATCGGCGCGCGCGCGCCAGGATTCCGCCGCGACGAGATCGCCATGCTCGGACTTGACGATCTCCGCCATCAGCCGGCAGGCGCGTGCCGGCGGCTCGGGCGTGCCGAGCAGCGAGTCGAGATGCCGGCGCGCCTCGCCCCACAGTTGCGCGGCCAGCGCCGCCTCGGCCAGGGCAAGTCGGCTTTCCGGATGGTCGGGCTTGGCGGCGGCCAGGCGCTCGACCTGGCGCAGGCGCTGCAGTGGGTCTTCCTTGGCGAAGATGGCGATGAAGGCGTGCGCGATGTCGGGATGCGGCGCGCGCGACCATGCATCGATCGCCAGGTTGACGGCGCGGCGCGTCTTGCCGACGGCGCCGAGCCGGTTGATGGCGGCGGCGGTCGCTGGCACGAACTCGGGCGCCGCCTTGTGCGCCTCGCTCGCCAAAGCCAGCGCCTCGTCCGGGCTGCCGGCGGCTTCCGCGAGCCGGGCGCGCTCGACCAGGATCGCCGCGCGCCGGCGCGCCACGGTGGCCGTGTCGATCAGCTTCAGCTTTGCCGTGCGCCGCAGCGTCTCCAGCGCCGGCTCCCACTGGCCGGCGGCGGCCTGCAGCTCCAACAGCGTCGTCTGCACCCAGGGCGCCTCGGGCCGGATCTGATTGGCGCGCTGCGTCAATTGCAGCGCCTCGCCCTTGTCGCCGCGGTCCAGTGCCTGGCGCAGCAGGCCACGCACGCCGAGGAACGCCGTCTCCGGCCGCTCCAGCATCTGTGAGAAGAAGCGCTTCGCCGCCTGCTCGTCCCCGTTCAGCTGCGCTGCCTGGGCCGAGAGCAGCAGGGTCAGCGGCGGCTCGTTCAAAAGCGCATCCGCGCGGCGCGCCTGGCGCTGCGCCTCGTCAGGGTCGCCGGCCGCGACGGCCACCATGCCCTGCGTCAGCGCGCGATAGCCGCGCGCGCGTCGCGCCACCTGGCGCGAGAGCCAGAACTCGCCCGGTGCGCGGCGCAGGAACCGCAGCAGCCGGTACACAAGGGCGCCCACGACGACGACGACGACCACCGCGCCCGTCAGGACCGCCGCCGACGTGTCGATGCGATAGCCGAGCCACACGATGCTGACCCGTCCCGGCGTGTCGCTGAGCCACACCGCGCCGACTGCGACGGCCAGCGCGAAGACGAGGAAGACGAGGGCGCGGATCATTGCGTTGCGCCAGCGGGCTTGGCGGCCGCCCCGGCCGGCGGTACCTGGGCGGCGCGTTGCGCCAGGCCGGCGAGCGCCTGGCTTTCCAGGTTCCCGACGGCGCCTTCCGCCGCGAGCCTCGCCTTGGCCTTGTCGAGCCACGGCTTGGCCGCCTCGGCCGGCCGGTCCGCGAGGCCGCTCAAGACCCGCACGGCGCCGGCGAGGTCGCCGCGGTCGAGCAGCGTCTCGGCGCGCGCGGTGCGCGCGCGCGGGTCGTCGCCTACGACATCGGGTCCGACCGGCCGGATGGTGACCAGCGCGTCGAGCCGGTCGATGAACGCGCGCAGCCAGCCGGTCTGGCTGCGCTTCAGCGACGCCCGTGCGATCGCGCGCGCCGTGTCGGCGAACTCGTCGCTCAAGGTCGCGCGCGTGGCGACGCCGCCGCCGGCATGCGGCACGAGCGCATCCAGCGCGGCGATGACCTTGGCGTCGCCGCCGGCGGCGGCCCGGCAGGCCGCCAGCTCAGCGGCAAAGGGCGAGCCCGCGTCGATCGACTGCCGCAGCTGCGCGACGGTGAGCGCCAGCGCCGCCTCGGCGAGGCCTTGCGCGCGTGCCGCCGCCGCGTTGCGCTCGGCCGCTTCCATGCGCTTGGCAAGCGCGTCGAGCTTGCCGCCGAGCTCGTTGAGCCCGCTGCGGACGGCGATGAAGGCCTGCAGGTCGAAGCCTTTCTCCAGTGCCTCCAGCCGCGGCGCCAGGGCCTTGGCCTGATCGGCGGCCGCGACGCCGGCGTTGCGGGCGGCGGCGATCGCCGACTCGAGCTCGGCCGTCTTCTTGGTCAAGGCGGATTCCAGATCGGCCGACTTCCTGGCCAAGGCCGCTTCCAGCTCGGCGGTCTTCTTGCCGGCGTTGGCGAGGTCCTGCGCCAGCTTTGGATCGGGTGCGGCCGGCCGGCTCGCCACGTCGCGCTCAAGTTTCGTCAGGCGCTGGACGACGTCGTTCGGCACGGCGGGCGCGGTGGCACCGCCGGCGACGCCGGTCATCCACATCGAGCGCGTCGCATAGGCGCCGAGCATCGCCGCCACGACGACCACGACGCTGACGGCAACGGCGCCGAACACCCCGATGCCGGAAGCCGGCGCCGGCACGGTTTGCGGCGGCAGCGGCGGCGGCAGCGGCGGAGGCTTGTTCTCGAATCCCGGCGGCTCGCTTGCCGCCGCGGCGGGAGGCCCTGCCGTCGGCTCGCTCGGCTTGGATTCCGACGGCGGCGGCGGATCGGCCATGGCCGTCGGCGAACTCTCCTCCAGCGGCACGCCGTGCTTCACGGCCAGTGCCAGAATCTCGGCATGGCGCGCGGGCGGCAGATGGTTGCGCTCCTTCCAGCCCTGCACGGTGCTGAAGGAGATGTTCATCTTGCTCGCCATCGGCCTTATGCCGCCGAAGCGCTGGATCACCTCGGCCGCGGGCAGCGTGATCGACGGAAGCGCGGCGTGCTCCGGCGTCGCGGCGGGCTGCACGCCGCCGCCAACACCGGGCTCCGTCGGAGTCGCCTCGTCCTTCTTGTCTTCGGCCATGCCAGTCCGCTCCGTTCCCGTGCCGCCGTCTTCCGCCAGCGCGCGCGCCAAGGCCTCGAGCAGCGCATCCTGTGTCGGCGTTCGGGCGACGGCCATCCGCCGCCACCCCAATCCAGCCGCTTCTTCGGCCACCGCCGGGCTGAGGCATGCGGCCACCAAGCGCCGACAGGTAGGCTCCAGCCCTGCCGTACGTGCCAGGGTAACAAACGTTCGTGCCGTACGGGGAGAGAAAAATGCGATGGCATCGGCCCGATCGCGGATGAGCGTATCCTTGATTGCATCCGAGAATGCCTGCGCCGGCCGGCCCCGGTACAGGGCCGCCCGGCGCACGTCGAAACCGAGGCGGGAGAGTTCCCCGGCCAGGTCGCCGGCCACGGCCTCGCCGGCGGGATGCAGCAGGGCGCCCTGGTCCGACCGACGCTCCGCGGCGACGAGTTGCACCAATGCCTGAACGTCGCCCGCGGCCGCATGCACGGAGGCGAAGCCGGCCGCCGTGGCCGCGGCAGCCGTCGTCGGTCCCACAGCATAGGCCGGCAGGTCGCGGCGCGTGCTGGCCTCGGCGAAGGCGCGTACGCCGTTGATGCTGGTGAACAGCAGCGCGCCGACCTTGTCGAGATCGCCGATGCGGGCTGATGCGTCGTCCGCGGGCTCGATCGCTAGCAGCGGCTCGACCAGGACGTCGTATCCGCGCTCGGTGAGAGCGGCGCGGGTACGCTCGGCTTCCTCCGCCGGGCGGGTGACGATCACCAGCTTCCGGCGGCTCACGTCGGGCCTGCTTGGCGACGCAGCTCGGCCCCAGCCTCGCGGCCGATCCGCGCGGCATCCTCGGGCGGGCCGCTGCTCTCGGTGCGCCAGAGCCTGGTCCCGTCCGGGGTCGCCAAGAGCGCGCGCAGATGCAGCCTGCTGCTGGCGTCGATCTCGGCCAGGGCGGCGATGGGCGTGCGGCAGGAGCCGTCCAGCGCCGCCAGCAGCGCGCGCTCGGCCGTGACCGCGAGCGTCGTCGCGCGATGATCGACCGCCGCCAGCAAGGCGTTCACGCGCGGGTCCTGGATACGCGATTCGATGCAGATGGCACCCTGCGCCGGCGCCGGCAGCATCTCGTCGATCGACAGCACGCTTCCGCCCGCGGGCCCGCGCCCCAGCCGCTTCAGGCCGGCGAGCGCCAGCACCGTCGCGTCGACCTGTCCTTCCGCCAGCTTGCGCAGCCGGGTTTCGACATTGCCCCGGAGCGGCCCCACGGCCAGGTCGGGACGCCGGTTGAGCAGCTGCGCCGCGCGCCGGAGGCTCGCCGTGCCGAGCCGCGCCCCGCGCGGCAGCGTGTCGATGGCATGGCCGCTCTGGTGAGGGCCGGACTCGCGCGCGAACAGCACGTCGCGCGGGTCCTCGCGCTCGAGCACGGCGGCGAGGTGCAGCCCGTCGGGCAGCGCGGTCGGCATGTCCTTGGCCGAATGCACGGCGATGTCGATCGCGCCCGAGAGCAGCGCTTCCTCGATCTCCCTGGTGAACAGGCCCTTGCCGCCGATCTCGGCCAGGCTGCGGTCCTGCACCTTGTCGCCGGTGGTGCGGATGACCTGGATCTCGACCGCGTCGGGCGCGGCGAGGTCGGCATGAGAAGCGGCCAGCGTGTCGCGCACCAGCCTGGCCTGGACCAGCGCCAGCGGGCTGCCGCGCGTCCCGAGACGGAGGAGGGGAGATGTCGCCATGGCGATGGTGTTTAGCCCGGATCGGCCGGCTTTGCTATCTTCCGGCCATGATCGTCCTGGGCATCGAGACGAGCTGCGACGAGACCGCCGCCGCGGTAGTCGAGGATGCGGCCGAACCCGCGCGGCGCATCCGCGCCAACGTCGTCCTGTCGCAGCTCGACGAGCACGCACCGCATGGCGGCGTGGTGCCCGAGATCGCGGCGCGCGCGCACCTGCAGCATCTCGACGGCCTGGTTGCGCGCGCCATGCGCGAGGCAGGGATCGGCTTCGGCGATCTCGACGGCGTCGCGGCGACCGGCGGTCCGGGCCTGATCGGCGGCGTCATCGTCGGCGTCATGACCGCTAAGGCGATCGCAGCGGCGGTCGGGAAACCGTTCCTCGCCATCAACCATCTCGAGGCGCACGCGCTGACCGCGCGGCTGACCGACGATCTGCCGTTCCCGCACCTGCTGCTGCTCGTGTCCGGCGGACATTGCCAGCTCGTCGCGGTCGAAGGTGTCGGACGCTACCGGCGCTACGGCACGACGGTCGACGATGCCGTGGGCGAGGCCTTCGACAAGGTGGCCAAGCTGATCGGCCTTCCCTATCCCGGCGGTCCGGCGGTCGAGGCCGCCGCGCGGAGCGGCGATCCCAAGCGTCTTGCCTTCCCGCGCCCGATGAAGGGCCGGCCGGGCGCGGACTTCTCGTTCTCCGGCCTCAAGACCGCCGTGCGCCACCAGGTCGCCTCCTTGCCTGACCCCTTGCCCCAGCGCGACCGCGACGACGTCGCCGCGTCGTTCCAGCAGGCCGTGGCCGAGGTGCTGGCCGACCGCGCGCGCCACGCCATGGCGCGCTTCACGGCCGAACACGGCGCCGCCGCGACCCTGGTGGTCGCCGGCGGCGTCGCTGCCAACCGGCATCTGCGCGCGGTGCTGACCGACGCCGCCCGGCGCGAAGGCTTCGGCTTCGCCGCGCCGCCGCCGCGCTTGTGCACCGACAACGCCGCCATGATCGCCTGGACCGGGATCGAGCGCCTGCGCCTGGGCCTCGTCGATACGCTCGATTTCGCTCCGCGCCCGCGCTGGCCCCTGGAGGAGATGCGGGCATAGCGCGCGTTGATCCGCGCGCCAATATTTGAGTAGGCGGCCGGATCAACGGCCGTTTAGTTCACCACCCCGTGCGTCGCCATCGCCGTTCGCATGCGCGCGGCGGCGAGGTCGGGATCGGCGAGCAGGCCGGCCTTGTCGGCGAGTCGGAACAGCTCGGCCAGGTGCAGCGCCGAGCGCGCGCTCTGCTGGCCGCCGACCATGACGAAGTGGTCCTGGTGGCCGTTGAGATAGGCCATGAACACGACGCCGGTCTTGTAGAAGCGCGTCGGCGCCTTGAAGATGTGGCGCGACAACGGCACGGTCGGCGCCAGGATATCGTTGAACTGCTTGCTGTCGCCCGCCGCCAGCCGGCCGAGCGCGGCCGAGGCCGCGGGCGCGATCGCGTCGAAGATGCCGAGCAGCGCATCGCTGTGTCCCTCGGCGTCGCCTTCGATCAGCTCGGCGTAGTTGAAGTCGTCGCCGGTGTACATGCGCACGCCCGCGGGCAGGCGGCGGCGCATCGCGATCTCCTTGTCCTTGTCGAGCAGCGAGATCTTCACGCCGTCGACCTTGGCCTTGTTGGCCTCGATCACCGCCAGGCACACGTCCATGGCCTTCAGGTGATCCTTGAAGCCCCAATAGCCGTCGAGCGCGGGATCGAACATCTCGCCCAGCCAGTGCAGTATTGCCGGCTGCTTCAGCTGGCCGAGGATGCGGTCGTAGACGCGGTGGTAGTCGTCGGGCGACTTGGCGGCGGCGGCGAGCGCCCGGCTCGCCATCATGATGATGCGCCCGCCCAGCTTCTCGATCGCACCGCACTGCTCCTCGTAGGCGGCGATGACCTGGTCGACCGTGACGGCGGGCGACACGGCCAGGTGGTCGGTGCCGGCGCCGCAGGCGATGATCGCGCCCGGCACGTCGCGCGCGGCGTCGAGCGCGCGGCGGATCAGCTCCAGCGACATCGGCCAGTCCATGCCCATGCCGCGCTGCGCCGTGTCCATCGCCTCGGCGACGCCCAGGCCAAGCTTCCACAGGTGGCGGCGGTATTCGATCGTCTTATCCCAGTCGACCGCGATGCCGAGCCAGGGATCGATGTCGGCCAGCGGGTCGGCCACGACATGCGCTGCGGCGATGGCAACGCGGTCGAGCTTGCCGTTGGCCTTTGGGAAGCTGCGCGGCGCGCGCATGGTGTAGCGTTCGAGCTTGCCGCCGGCGACCGGCAGATCGAGCATGGGCATCGTCGGGCTCTCTCTCTTTTCTTCGCTATCTCGTCGAATGCATGTCGGCGGCGTAGCGCGTCGGCCCACTGGGCGGCGTGCCGGCGATCTCCATGATCAGCTTGGTCAGGATCGCGTCGCCGAACTTCTCGAACCCGTCCGCGACGATCATGAACGAGCCCGGTCCACCGATCACGTTCTCCTCGTAGTAGATGTCGAGGTTGCGCTCGGGGCTGCCGCCCCAGATCGTCGGGCGCTCGTTGACGATCGGCAGGCCGTTGATGATGACGCCGGTCTTCAGCGCCTCGTCGCGCGCCGCCCGGACCGGCCGTCCGTTGTTGTTGGTGCCGTCGCCGGAGATGTCGATCACGCGGCGCGTGCCCTGGAACGGGCTGACCTCGAACAGCTGCATGGCGTAGTCGATGGCGCCGCTGATCGAGGTCCAGCGCTGCGTCGTCGGAGGCACATCGGCCACGCGGGCGACGAACTGCTGCGCCGAGACGCCGTCATGGATCAGCGTCCATTCGACCACCGTGCGCTGGTAGTGGTTGCCGGCCCATTCCATGTAGATGATGCCGATGCGGCCCAGCACGCCCGACCGGATGGCGCGCACGACCTTGGCGTTGGTGAGCGCCGCGTAGTAGCCGTCGCGCTGCAGCTTCGCCTCGGCCGGATCGACACTGCCGGACACGTCGACCGCGATCACCAGCTCCAGGTCGACGGCCATCCTCTCGGCCTTGGCCGGCCCTATGGCCGCCGTGACGGCGGCCAGCGCAACGGTCGCCATCAGCAGCGCGCCGCACGCGCCGCGCAGCAACGTCAGGGTCGGCATGGAAGGTCACCTCGCGCGATCGCCTGATCCCGCATGCTAGCTGATCGGGACCCGGCCGTCTCCCGTGTGTTCTGCCTATCGCGCGAGCGATCGGACCAGGAATTGCCCGCCCAGGGCGAGCCCCTTGTCGTCGATGCCGTGGGGCAGCCCGGGGCGGACATGCAGCTCGACCGGCACGCCCGCCGCCTGCAATTCCGCCTTGGCCATCGCGGACGCCTGCACCGGCACAATCTCGTCGGCGTCGCCGTGCACCAGCAGCACGGGCGGGCGCGACTTCAGCTCCTCCGCCAAGAGACCCGACCCGACCAGCGCGCCGGAATAGCCGACCACCGCCGCCACCGGGCGGACGCGGCGCAGCGACGCGAACAGCGACATCATCGTGCCTTGCGAGAAGCCGACCAGCGCCATTTCGGACTCGGCAAGGCCGAAACGCGCCAGAAGCCGGTCGATGAACGCGTCGAGGATCGGATAGGCGGCCTGCACACCCGAAAGGATCGCCTGCTCTCCGCGGTCCTGCAGGCTGAACCACTGATGGCCGTATGGTGCCATGTCGCAGGGATAGGGCGCATGCGGCGAGACGAACACCGCATCCGGCAGCAGCGGCGCCCAATGCGGCGCCAAGCCGATCAGGTCGTGCCCGTCCGCGCCCAGCCCGTGCAGCAGCAGCACCAGCTTGGTCGGCATGCCGCCGCCAGCCGGGGCGAATTCCGGTCCTTCCAGGTCGAACGGGCTTTTCATCGCGTCGCCCTCCGTTGCAGAGGGCACGTCTAGCCGATCGGGCGTGCTAGTGTCACGGCAAATGGCCGAGACGACCCGCTTCGCGCCCAGCCCGACCGGCTACTTGCATCTGGGCCATGCCTATTCCACCCTGTTCGCGTATCGGGCAAAGGGCGCGGGCGGGCGCTTCCTCCTGCGCATCGAGGACATCGACCGTACGCGCTGCCGGCCGGAGTTCGAGGCGGCGATCCTGGAGGACCTTGCCTGGCTCGGCCTCCGCTGGGAAGAGCCGGTACGCCGCCAGTCCGAGCACATGGACGAGTATCGCGCCGCGCTCGGGCAACTCGAGGCCGCGGGATTGCTCTATCCCTGCTTCTGCACGCGCGCCGAGATCGCGGCGGAGATCGCGCGCTCGGGCGCGGCGCCGCACGGGCCGGACGGGCCGGTCTATCCCGGCACGTGCCGCCACCTGGTCGAGCAGGATCGCACCGTGCGGCGCAACGCGGGCAAGCCCTTCGCGTTGCGCCTCGACGTGGCGCGGTCCATGGCGCGCGCAGGGCATCTCACTTGGCACGACCGCGGGCGCGGCCAGATCGAGGCGCGGCCCGAGCGCTTCGGGGACATTGTGCTGGCGCGCAAGGAGACGCCGACCAGCTATCACCTCTCCGTCACCCTCGACGACGCGCTGCAGAGGGTCACGCTGGTGACGCGCGGCGCGGACCTGTTCGAGGCCACGCATATCCATCGCCTGCTGCAGGCGCTGCTCGGCCTGCCGACGCCGGACTATCACCATCACGCCCTGGTGCGCGACGTCGATGGCAAGCGTCTTGCCAAGCGCGACGAGGCGCCGACGCTGCGCGCGTTGCGCGCCTCCGGGAAGACGCCAGAGGAAGTCGGCGCGATGGCGGGCCTCAGTTGAAGCGCACGTACTCGAACTCGACCGGCAGGCCCTCGATCCCCTTCGATGGCGGCGCGATCCAGCCGGCAAACTTGCCAGGCTCCACGACGCGACCCATGAGGGACTGCACGTAGGCGCGGTCCTCGTCGCTGGGCAGGAACTCGCGCTCGCGCGCCGCCCATTCCGCGTCCGAGAGCGGGCGGCCGGACGGGTCGACCTTCACCTGGGCGAAGGTGCCGATCTTGCGGTTGAAGGCCTTGTGCGGCGTGCGGAAGGCGAAATCGATGCCGTGGCTGCGCACGACCTTGTTCCAGCGCGCCATGCCGAGATCGGTATCCTTGATGAAATCGTCGCGCAGCCGCTCGTTGAGCGCATTCACGGCCGGCGCCATGCGCGTCACCAGCTTGCCGTCCACCAGCTCGAGCACGGGATACTCGGCGCCGAGGAGCGCGTGGTCGTCGCCGATCCGGCCTTCCTGGTAGCGGCCCTTGAGGCCGGCTGTGTAGAACGTGGCGGCGTTCGACGACACGTCGGCGCCGAACAGGTCGACCGTCACCGAGAAGTGGAAGTTCAGGTAGCGCTGGATGGTCGGCAGGTCGATCACGCCATGGCGGCGCACTTCCTCCGGGTCGTCGGTCCTGTGCTCGCGCATCACCTCGCAGGTGCGCTGGATCGTGCGGCGGATGCCGTTCTCGCCCACGAACATGTGGTGCGCTTCCTCGGTCAGCATGAAGCGGCAGGTGCGCGCCAAGGGATCGAAGCCCGACTCGGACAGCGCGCAAAGCTGGAACTTGCCGTCGCGGTCGGTGAAGAAGGTGAACATGTAGAAGCTGAGCCAATCGGGGGTCGCCTCGTTGAAGGCGCCGAGAATGCGCGGGTTGTCGCGGTCGCCCGATCGGCGCACCAGCAGCGCCTCGGCCTCCTCGCGCCCATCGCGGCCGAAATGCGCGTGCAGCAGGTAGACCATGGCCCAGAGATGGCGGCCTTCCTCGACATTGACCTGGAACAGGTTGCGCAGATCGTACAGCGAAGGGCAGGTGCGGCCGAGATGGCGCTGCTGCTCGACCGACGCGGGTTCGGTGTCGCCCTGGGTCACGATGATCCGGCGCAGCGTGCCGCGGTATTCGCCCGGTACCTCCTGCCAGGCCGGCTGGCCCTTGTTGGCGCCGAAATGGATCAGGCGCCCCGGCTCGGCCGGCTCGAGGAAGATGCCCCAGCGGTATTCCGGCATCCTGACATAGTCGAAATGCGCCCAGCCGCCCGGCTCGACGCTGACGGCCGTACGTAGATACACGTCGTGCGCCAGCGATTCGACCGGCCCCATTTCCTTCCACCAGTCGATGAAGCGCGGCTGCCAATGCTCCAGCGCACGCTGCAGGCGGCGGTCCTCCGACAGGTTGACGTTGTTCGGGATGCGCTCGGCGTAGCTGATGGCTGTCATGTTCGACCCCGGTGATGCGGTGCCTCATCCTTCGGCCAGCTCGGGACGAAGCTTGTCTTGCGGAGGTCCTTGCCCCTGAAGCTGTCGAAGGGTCAGACCCTTTCGCGCTTGTAGTCGGCGCGTTTGCCCGTGCCGTACAGCTTCAGCGCGCCTTCCTCGCCGGCGGCGTTCGGGCGCTGGAAGATCCAGTTCTGCCACGCGCTGAGGCGGCCGAAGATCTTCGTCTCCATCGTCTCCGGCCCGGCCATGCGCAGGTTCGCCTCCATGCCGGTCAGCGCGTCGGGCGAGTAGCTGGCGCGCGCCTCGATGGCGATGCGCACCTCGTCCTCCCAGTCGATGTCGTCCGGCGTGAAGGTGACGAGGCCGAGCTTGCCCGCCTCGTCCGCGTCGAGCGCGCGGTCCCGGGCGGAAGCGGCGCGCTCGATCGCGGCCGCGTCGTCCAGGAACCGCGTCTGGAGCCGCGTCAGCCCGTTGCCCATGGGCAGGGGGCCGAAATTCATCCCGCTCAGCCGCACCGCGGCCGGCGGACGGTTGTCGCCGTCGAGCACGCCGTCGAGCATGAAGCTCTGATCGGCTGCGAGCACGAGCTCGAACAGGAAGCCGCCAAAGCAGCTGCCCGGCTCCACCAGCGCAAAGATGCTGCGCGAGGTCACGTCCAGGCGCTTCAGCGTGCGCTTCCAGTAGAGCACGATCTCGCGCACCAGCCAGTCGCCTGCATGGGCGCGCAGCAGCGCGTCGTACGCGGCGACGGAATCCGGTTCGCCCTCGGACTTCAGCACCCAGACGCCGATCGCCGGCTCGTTGAAACGCAGATGAAGAACCGCGTCGTCGAGCGCCCGTGCCAGCGCCAGCGGCCAGAAAGCGGTGCCCTGGGCATGGATCGCGGCGGGCGCGTCCGGCGCCGGCGCCTCCGGCCCCTTGACCAGCAGCGTGGCCGTCCGGGCGGCGCGATCGATCTCGATCGCCAGCGTGCCATAGTCGATGCGGTCGCCCGTCAAGCTGCGCGCGAGCGGGGTGAGCACGATGCCGTTGGCGTCGGCCGGCCGGTCCGAAGTCTCGGCGAGCGCGCGAGCGCGCCTGGCGATCGCATCACGAAAGCCGGAGGACGGCGCGATCTCGTCGACCAGCTTCCAGTCAACCGCGCGCCTCCCCTTGACGCCTTCTTCCACGGTGCTGAGGAAATCGGCGTGGTCGCGCCGCACCCGGCGCTTGTCGACCAGCCGCGTCAGACCGCCGGTGCCCGGCAGCACCGCGAGCAGCGGCACTTCCGGCAGCGCGACGGAAGTGTTGCCGTCATCCACCATGGTGATCCAGTCCGCCGCCAGCGCCAGCTCGTAGCCACCCCCGGCGGCCGGCCCGTTGACCGCGCAGAGATAGCGCTGGCCCGAGCACTGCGACGCGTCCTCGATCGAAAGCCGCGTCTCGTTGGTAAACTTGCAGAAGTTGACTTTGTGCTGGTGCGTCGACTGCGCCAGCATCTTGATGTTGGCTCCGGCCGAGAACACGCGGTCGCGGCCCGAGGTCACGACGACCGTGCGTACTTCCGGATGCTCGAAGCGGAGCCGCTGTATGGCGTCGTAGAGCTCGATGTCCACGCCGAGGTCGTAGGAGTTCATCTTGAGCTCGTAGCCCGGGGCGAGGCCGCCCTTCTCGTCGACCGCAAGCGACAGCGTTGCCACCGGCCCGTCGCAGGCGAGCGTCCAGTGGCGGTAGCGGGCGGGGTCGGTGCGGAAATCGATCATGATAGGAATTATAATGCATACTTCCCGGCTGGCAACGAGCCCGGGTGAAATATTGTTACGTTTTACGCCGGCTCGGTCAGGGCTTGGCAGCAAAGCGCGGCGAGTTCCTCCACGCATTCGTCGACGCTTCGGCCCGAAGTGTCGATGACCGCGTCGGCGCGCCGATAGAAGGGTTCGCGCTCGGCCAGGATGCGGCGCAGGTCGTCCATCGCATCGGCCTGCTCCGCCATCGGCCGATGGTCGCCCTGGGCGATCACGCGCGCCATGTGCTCCTCGGGCGAGGTGCGCACCCAGACCGTGAAGCACGACGCCAGCAGCAGGCCAAAGGTCGCGGGCTCGGCCACCAGGCTGCCGCCGGTCTCGATCACGGCGCGCGGGTTGGCCTCGATCGTCTCGGACAGGGCGCGCTGCTCAAGGCGCCGGTAGGCGGGCTGGCCCGACAGCGAGTAGATCTCGTTGACGGTCATGCCGGCCAGGCGTTCGATCTCGCCGACGAGGCGGATGAAGGGCGCGTCGAGGCGCCGGGCCAGGCGCTCGCCGAGCGTCGTCTTGCCCGCGCCGCGCAGGCCGATCAGCGCCACGCGTCGCTCGCGCCTTTCCGGCGTGCCGGCCTGCTCCATCACGCTGCGCAGCAGCATCCGCCGCTTTTCGGCCGGCAGGCGCTCGAAGAACTCGACCAGGAGCGCCAACTCGACCGACTGTTCGCTGCCCTCGCGCGCCAGCTCGCTCAACGGCACGCCAAGGGCCTGCGCCACCTGGCGCAACAACAGGATCGACATGTTGCCGGCGCCGTGCTCGAGCTGCGCCAGGTAGCGCTCGGAGATATCCGAGGACTGCGCCAGCAACCGGCGTGTCATGCCGCGGCGGGCGCGATGGCCGCGCACGCGCTCGCCCAGTTCCCTAAGATAGGACGCCGCAGCCGGATCGAGCGCCTGCGCCTTCGGCATGACGGTCCTTGTCGGAGACTTGCCGTCGGCCATGGTGGCTCCGCATCAGTCGTTGCGCGGACGACGGTAGGCAATATAGTGCTGGTCTTGCAATATGCTTCCTCGCGCATTGGCAAAAGAATCCGGGGAGGGACAGGGATGAGCGGTTTTTCCGAGGTCGATGCAAGCGTGTCGCCGCCGCGCGTGACGGTTCCGCGCGTTTACAACGCGGCGGCCGACTTCATCGACCGCAACGTGGCCCAGGGCCGCGGGAAGCGCACCGCGCTGATCGACGACGACGGCAGCTACGTGTACGGCGAGCTGCAGGAGCGGGTGAATCGCGCGGGCAACGCGTTGCTCGACCTCGGCCTTGCGCCGGAGACGCGCGTGGCCATAGCGCTGCTGGACACGGTCGATTTCCCGTCTGTGTTCTGGGGCGCGATCAAGGCGGGGCTGGTGCCGATCCCGCTCAACACGCTGCTGACCACGCCCGACTACGCCTACATGCTGCGCGATAGCCGCGTGCGCGCCCTGGTGGTCTCGCCCGAGCTGCTCGACAAGGTGCTGCCGGCGACCGCCGACCAGCCCTGCCTCAAGCACATCGTCGTCGCCGGGGCCGGCGCGCCGGGGAAGCCCCGCCTCGCCGAGCTGATGCAGGCGGCCTCGGGCAGCCTCGCGCCGGCGGCGACGACGTCCGACGACGTGGCGTTCTGGCTCTACTCCTCGGGTTCGACCGGCGCGCCCAAAGGCGTGATGCACCTGCAGTCGGACCTCGTGCAGACGGCGGCGCTCTGGGGCCTCGGGGTACTCGGCATCCGCGAGGACGACCTCAGCTACTCGGCGGCGAAGCTGTTCTTTGCCTACGGCCTCGGCAACGCCATGACCTTGCCGTTCCATGTCGGAGGCGCCGCGGTCGTGACGGCGGGGCGGCCGACGCCCGACAGCGTCATGGCCGTCATGAAGAAACACCAGCCGACGGTGTTTTACGGCGTGCCGACGCTCTACGGCACAATCCTAGCAGACGGGAAGAACGGGCCGGAGATCGGATCGAAGCGCCTGCGTGCCTGCGTCTCCGCCGGCGAGGCGCTGCCAGAGGACGTGGGCAAGCGCTGGAAGCAGCGTTTCGGCGTCGATATCCTCGACGGCATCGGCTCGACCGAGATGCTACACATCTTCCTGGCCAACCGACCGGGTGAGGTGCGCTACGGCACCACCGGCAAGCCGGTGCCCGGCTACGACATGCGCGTCCTCGACGAGAACGGCCAGCCGGCCGGTCCCGGCCAGATCGGCGAGCTGGTGGTCAACGGCCCGTCCTCGGCGATGGGCTACTGGAACCAGCGCGCCAAGACGCTGCACACCTTCCGCGGCCCCTGGACCTACACCGGCGACAAGTACATGGTCGACGCCGACGGCTACTACCACTACTGCGGCCGCAGCGACGACATGCTCAAGGTCAGCGGCAACTGGGTATCACCGTTCGAGGTCGAGGCAACCCTGATCGCGCATCCCAAGGTGCTGGAAGCTGCCGTCGTCGGGCACGAGGACGAGCAGGGCCTGATCAAGCCCAAGGCCTTTATCGTGCTCAAGGACGCGGCGAGCGACCGCAAGGCGCTCACCGGCGAGCTGCAGGAATTCGTGAAGACACGCCTCGCTCCCTACAAGTACCCGCGCTGGATCGAATACGTCGATGGCCTGCCGAAGACCGCGACGGGCAAGATTCAGCGGTTCAAGCTCAGGCAGGCGCGCTGATCGGACCGGGTTCAGGCGTTCCCATCCGGCGCGGCGTCGCTCACGGCTTGTGTCCGTCGCGGTAGCGCACGCCCAGCGCGTCGCCGCCGAAGTCCGCCGCGAGGTCGCGCCACAGCGAATGGATGTGGTTGGCGTCGTTCTGCGTGTTGTCGAACTCGACCAGCGTGATCGGTCCGTGCAGGCGGAAATAGTAGGCGCGGCCCGACTCCATGCCGCCGGCCCAGGCGAAGCGCATCGCCTCGAGGCCGGATTCGCGCAGCCGCCTGACTTTCAGCGCGCGGAACTCGCCGTTGAGCGGCGCCATCATGCCTTCGATGACGGCGATCGCCTGGTTGCGCTGCGCCTCGGTCATCCGCGCATAGGCGAGGCCGCGGGCCTCCTTGAGCTCGTCGCCGCGGCCGGGGCCGGCGACGATGTCGCCGAGCGAGCGGTCGGCGATCACCGCTTCGGCGCGCTGGCGATCGTCCATCGACCGCGCCAACGCGAAGGCCGCGCCCGTCTGGCGCCCCAGCAGCCGCATGCCGGCATGCGGTCCGCCGCGCACCTCGGCCGGGTTTGCGCCCCAGAAGGCGGGTGTGGCACTGGCGCGGTCGGGCGCCGGGAAGGTGAAGCTGAGCGAGAGGTGATGGCCTTCCAGGCGAAACCCCCAAGGATGCGCGCCCGGCGTGCCGAACAGCGCGAGGGCATAGTTCTCGGGGTCGCGGAAACCGCTCTGGGAATCGCCGCGCAGGATCGACTCGAGCACGCGCACGCCTTCGAAGCGCGTATGGCCCTCCTCGCTCAGCACCGCGCGCAGCAGCGCTTCTGCCGCGCCGCGCTGCTCCGCGTTCATGCCGCGCAACGCGAGGCCGGGCTGGCTGCGCGGGACGTAGTGCCAGTCCAGCCGCGCGGGCGCGTCGAACGGGTACAGGCCGGCGCGCCGCTGCATCGGGCCGAGCAGCGCGGCAAAGCGCCGCGCGCGCTCGGCCAGGTCGGCGACGAAGGCCTGGGCGCGCGCGTCCGGGGCCGCGCCTGCCGTCAGCGCTGCCGCGGCCGCAAGACCGCCTGCCAGAACGCTGCGGCGCGCAAGGCGTGGCCCACGCCGCGGATCATCGACATGTTCATGAGCGTGGCCGTCGCCACCGCCGCGGTCAGGATGGACGGGATGTCCGTATGCGGATTCATGATGATGACCCTTCGCCACCCCATTGCCTCCCTGCGCGGTTGCCCGATCGGCCGTCTCAAGGCATGTTCCGGGCCGGCAGCGATTCCTTCCAATCATTTGTTCTTGATCGGATGACCCAAGGCTTCATTGAAAACGACGGCGCCCGGCTGGAGTTCCGCCGGATCGATGGCGCCGCCGACCGGCCCACGCTCGTGCTGCTGCACGAAGGCCTCGGTTGCGTCGAGATGTGGCGCGACTTCCCCGACCGCCTGTCCCAGGCGACCGGCGCGCCCGTGTTCCTCTTCAGCCGCGCCGGCTACGGCAGATCATCGCCCGTGCCGCCGCCGCGGCCGGCGACCTACATGCATCGCGAGGCGCTCGACGTCCTGCCGCGCGTGCTCGCAGCGGCGAGGATCGAGCGCGCCGTGCTCGTCGGCCACAGCGACGGCGGCTCGATCGCGCTGATCTATGCCGGCGGTGGGCGCCGGAGCAAGGCGGTGGGCATCGTCACGCTGGCCGCGCACGTGTTCAACGAAAAGGTCTGCGTAGACAGCATCGCTGCCGCCGGCGAGGCCTATCGCGCGACGGACCTGCGCGAGCGCCTGGTGCGCTATCACGGCGACAACGTCGACGACGCGTTCTGGGGCTGGAACCGCGTCTGGCTCAGCCCCGAGTTCTGGGGCTGGAACATCGAGGAGTTCCTGCCGCGGATCTCCGTGCCGGTGCTGGCGATCCAGGGCTGGGACGACGAGTACGGCACCGAGCGCCAGGTCGACACGATCGTGGGCCTGGTCGGCGCGCGTGCCGAGAAGCTGATGCTCGACCGCTGCCGGCATTCGCCGCACAAGGACCAGCCCGAGGCCACGCTCGACGCGGTGGCGCGATTCGTCGGGTCGCTATAGCCCGATATGGCGCTGCAGCAGGTCGGGCCGGGCGGCCAGCTCGGTGCCCGCACCCTCGAACACGACGCTGCCCTTGACCAGGATCACCGCGCGGTCCGCGATGTCGAGCAGCGCGCGCACGTTCTTGTCGACGATCACCGTCGCGAGCCCGCTCTTCTTCAAGGCCAGGATGACGCGCCAGATCTCGCGCCGCACCAGCGGCGCCAGGCCTTCGGTCGCCTCGTCGAGGATGAGCACGTCGGGATTCGTGACCAGGGCCCGGCCGATCGCCAGCATCTGTTGCTCGCCGCCGGATAGATTCGACCCGCTGTTGCCCAAGCGCTCGCCCAGCCGCGGGAAGGTCTCCAGCACGCGGGCGACGGTCCAATCCGTGCGGCCATCGCGCCCCGGCCGCGCCGCCATCTCCAGGTTCTCGCGCACGGTCAGCAGCGGGAAGATCTGCCGTCCTTCGGGCACGTAGCCGAGGCCGGCACGCACGACGCGGTGCGGCGGATGGCCCGTCATCGGCCTGCCGTGGATCGCAACCGTGCCCTGGCGCGGCGGCACCAGGCCCAGGATCGCGCGCAAGGTCGTGGTCTTGCCCATGCCGTTGCGCCCCATCAGCGCGACCGTCTCGCCGGCGCTGACGCGGAAATCGACGCCGTGCAGCACGTGGCTTTCGGCGTAGTAGACGTGAAGGCCGGTCGCCTCGATGAGCGCCGCGCTCATTCGGGTGCCTCCTCGCCCAGATAGGCGTCCTGCACCGCCTTGTTGGCGCGGATCTCGGCGGGCGTGCCCGAGGCCAGCACGCTGCCGTTGACCATGACGGTGATCTCGTCGGCGATCGAGAAGACCGCGTCCATGTCGTGCTCGATCATCACCATCGTGTGGCCCGCGGCCAGTCGACGCAGCAGGTCGAGCACGCGCGCGCTCTCCTCCGGGCCCATGCCGGCCAGCGGCTCGTCGAGCAGCAGCAGCTGCGGTCCGGTCGCCAGCATCATGGCGAGCTCGAGCTGGCGCTGCTCGCCATAGCTCATGGAGGCTGCGCGCGTATCACGCCGCTCGGCCAGGCCGCAAAGCTCGAGCGCATGCGCGGCCTGCTCGGTCACGTCGCGATGGCCGGCGGCGGGACGGAGCAGCGAAAGCCGCGGCAGGCGCGCCTGCGCCGCCAGCCGGCAGTTCTCGAACGCGGTGAAGTCGCGGAAAATGTTGGTCTTCTGGTAGCTGCGCCCGATGCCCAGCCGCGCGACGCGATGCGCCGGCCAGCCGGTGATGTCGCGTCCCTCGTAGCCGACCGTGCCTGCGCTGGGCTTGAGGTCGCCGGACAGCAGGTTTATCAGCGTAGTCTTGCCGGCGCCGTTCGGGCCGACGATGGCATGGACCCGCCCGCGCTCGACGGTGAGCGACACGTCCTGCACGGCCGCCAGGCCGCCGAACAGCCGGCCGAGCTTCCGGGTCTCCAGCACGGTCTCGCGCGCGGCCGGCTCAGCCATCGCCGGCCCCGCGACGGCCAAGCCTGCCGACGCGCCTCAGGACGCCGGCGATCCCGTCCGGCAGCAGCATGACGACCAGGATCACGAACACGCCCATGATGAGCAGCCAGCGCTCGGTCAGCGTGGCGAAGTAGTCCTCCATCAGCAGCATGACGAAGGCGCCGAGAATCGGGCCAAACAGAGTCCCCATGCCGCCGAGGATGACGATCATCAGCACGTGGCCCGACTCGTGCCAGCCGAGATGCGCCGGCGTGGCGAAGGTGGCGCGTGCCGCCTCGAGGAACCCGGCCAATCCCGCCAGCGTGCCTGCGATCACGAAGGCGATCAGCTTGTAGCGCTGCACGTCGTAGCCCAGTGCCCGCATGCGGCCTTCGTTGGCGCGGATGCCGACCAGCGTATGGCCGAACGGGCTGCGCAGGATGACCGTCAGCAGCACGAAGGCTGCGACCAGGCAGCCCAGCGCAAGGTAGTAGAACTGCACCCGGTCGTAGAAGTCGAACAGCTTGAGGTCGCCCAGCATCACGGTCGGCTTGGAATCGATGTTCATGCCGTCCGTGCCGCCCCATTCCTTCTGGTCGTGGAAGAAATAGTAGACCATCTGCGCCAGGGCCAAGGTGATCATGATGAAATAGACGCCGGTCGTGCGGATGCTGATCCAGCCGATCGCGGCCGCCGCGATCGCCGCCGCGCCGAGGGCGGCAGGGAGCAGGACGAAGGCGCTGGTGACGCCGGCCTTGTTGACGAGCCCGGCAACGACGTAGACGGCGAGCCCGAAGAAGGCCGCATGGCCGAGGCTGACGAGCCCGGCATAGCCGACCAGGAGGTCGAGGCTCATCGCGAAGAGGGCGAAGATCATGATGCGCGCGATGAAGCGGATGTAGAACGTGTCGCCCCAGAGCGGGAAGACCGCCAGGAAAACGGCGCCCAATGCCAGCAGGGCGAGCGCGATGCGCGGATGATGCGGCATGGGGGCTCAGACCGTGCGGCCGAACAGGCCCTGCGGGCGCCACAACAGCACCAGCGCCATGACGGCATACACCACCACGCCGGCGCCGGTTGGCAGCAGCACGCGGCCGAACGTGTCGGCGATGCCGACGACCATGGCGCCGACGAAGGCTCCCTTGATCGAGCCGATCCCGCCGATGACGACCACGACGAAGGATATGATCAGGATGTGGTCGCCCATGCCGGGATAGACCGTGTTGACGGGCGCGGCGATCATGCCGGCGAACGCGGCCAGCGCCACACCCAGGCCGAACACGACCATGAAAAGACGGGCGATGTCGAAGCCGAGCGCCGAAACCATCTCGCGATGGGTCGAGCCGGCCCGGATCACCATGCCGAGCCGCGTACGCTGGATCAGCAGGTACAGCGCCGCCGCTACGGCGATGCAGGTGAACGACAGGAAGATGCGATAGATCGGGTAGCTCTGCGCCTCGGTCAAGGGGATCGAGCCGGCGAGCGGCGCCGGGATCGGCAGGCCGTGCACGTCGTTGCCGAACAGCAGGCGCTGCAGCTCGTTGAGGATCAGGATCAGGCCGTAGGTGAACAGCACCTGGTAAAGATGGTCGCGCGCGTAGAGGTAGCGGATGGCGAAGCGCTCGGTCGCGAGGCCGAGCAGCACGGTCACGGGCAGGGACAGGAGCAGGGCGAGCACGAAGCTGCCGGTCTGCTCGGCGAACCACCAGGCGAGATAGGCGCCCACCATGTAGAACGCACCGTGCGCCAGGTTGATGACACCCATGATGCCGAAGACGAGCGTCAGGCCGCTGGCCACCAGGAACAGCAGGAACCCGTACTGCACGCCATTCAGCGTTTGAATCAGGAAATAGGACAAGGACACCGCGTGCCCCCCGAAAGATCGCGGTGAAGGGAAAAGCCGACCGGCGGCACGTCGCCCAGGTCCGACGACGGACTAGACCTCATCCTTCGGCATGCCCGGGAGGAGGTCAAAACCTATTTGTGCTTCCGTCCGCGCGCCGGGCTCTCGAAGCAGCGGGACGGTTCCACGCGGATCGACCTCCGCGTCAGGCCATCGTGCAGCCGGTGCCGGGATCGGCGAGCGCCTTGTGCGCGATGCCCAGCAGCTTCTCGTCGCCGCTGTAGACCTGGCGCAGGTAGATGTCCTGGATCGGCTCGTGCGACTTCGACAGCGTGAACGTGCCTCGCGGGCTGTCGATCTTGATGCCTTCCCAGGCCTTGATCAGCGCCTTGTCGGCCCCGACGTCGCCCTGCACCGCGGCCAGGCCTTGCAGCAGGAACGTGCCGGTGTCGTAGCCCTGCACGGCGTACACGTCGGCGTCGCGCTTGGTCTGGTCCTTGAACGCGGCGCGGAATTTCTTGTTGATGGGCGTGTCGATGTCGTCGGCGTAGTGCAGCGTGGTCTTGATGCCCTCGGCGGCCGAGCCCGCCTGCTTGTAGACACCGTCGGTCAGGAAGCCGGGGCCGTAGAGCTGGATGCGCGCCTTCAGGCCAGCCGCATCGTAGTCCTTCATGAACTTCAGCGCGCCGGCGCCGGCGAAGAACACGTAGACGCAGTCCGGCTTCAGGGCGGCGATCTCGGTCAGGCCCGCCTGGAACTCGACGCTCGGGAAGTCGGGCAGGATCTCCTTGATGATCTTGCCGCCACCCTTGGTGAAGGAGTCCTTGAACCCCTGGGCGCTCTCGAACCCGGCCGGGTATTTCCAGGTCATGATCACCGCCGTCTTGTGGCCGTCCTTCAGCGCCACGTCGCCGCAGGGGAAGGCCGGCTGCCAGTTCGAGAACGAGGTGCGGAACAGCTTGGCCGAGCAGTTCTTGCGCGTGAGGTCCACGGCGCCGGCGTTCGGGATGACCAGGAACTTGTTCTCTTCCTTGGCCACCTGCGCCATGGCGAGCGCCACGCCGGAGTGCACGGTGCCGACCAGGATGTCGCACTTGTCGCGCACCAGCAGGCGGCTGGCGTTGTCCTTGCCCTTCGGCGGCGCCGATTCGTCGTCGAGCTGCACGTACTCGATCTCGCGCCCGCCCAGCTTCCCGCCGCCTTCGTTGATCCGCATCTTCATGGCGTCGGTGATGTTATGGCCAAGCGCTGCGTAGGTGCCGGAATAGGGCAGCATCAGGCCCAGCTTGATCTTGGCCTTCTGGCCGATGGCGAAGCGCGTCGGCACGAACGAGGCGGCGGCGGCCAGGCCCATTCCGGCGCCGGCCTGCTTGATGAAGCGGCGGCGGTTGTGTGCGGTCATCGTGAGTTCCTCCCTAAAGCACCTGGTTGCGGCATCGTTGATCGACGCACTGGGACGACCGGCACTATAGTGCAGACGTTCCGGTCGCCTCAAGCAGCATAGTGCAATATGGCGGCCATGCCCGGCTCAGGCCTGCCAGCGTTCGCGCCACGACTGAAACATGAGCACGGTCCAAAGCGGGTACTGCCAGTTCCGCATACCGGACAGGTGCTCGCGCCATGCTTGACCGACCGGCGCCGGCTCGAGGAAGCCTTCCCGGGCCAGCCGCTCGGGGGCCAGCAGCGTCTCGGCCCAGTCGCGCAAGGGGCCGCGCAGCCAGTCACCGATCGGCACGCCGAATCCCATCTTGGGCCGTTCCACCAGATGGTCCGGCACATAGCGCGCCAGCACGCGCCGCAGGATTCGCTTGCCCACGCCTGCGTGGGCCTTCGCCTCGAGCGGCAGGCTCCAGGCGTATTCGACGACGCGGTGGTCGAGCAACGGCACGCGGCCTTCCAGCGCCACCGCCATGGTGGCGCGGTCGACCTTGGTCAGGATGTCGTCCGGCAAATATGTGACCGTGTCCAGGTACTGCATGCGCTGGACGTAGCCCGGTATCTCTTCCGCGATCGCGGGGTCGTCAAGCGCACCCTGCGGCTCGCGGCCCCGCGCGACCAAGGGCGCGGGATCCGGCCATTGGCTGACGAGATGGCGGTAGAGCGCATCCGGGCTGTCATAGGTCACGACGCGCGCGAGCTTGTGCACCTTGTCGCCGGGCTGCGGCGGCCGCCAGCGCTGCGGCACCGCGCGGAACAGCCGATCCCAGGCGCAGGCCGGCACGGCGCGCATCGCGCCCGAGGCGAGCCGCCGGAGCGGCAGCGGCACGGCCGAGACGCGGCGCCACAACACATCGGCCCAGAAATAGCGGTTGTAGCCGGCGAAGACCTCGTCGCCACCGTCGCCCGAGAGCGCCACGGTGACGTGCTCGCGCGCGAGCTTCGAGACGAGGTAGGTCGGGATCTGCGAGGAATCGGCAAAGGGCTCGTCGAACCATTCCGGCAGGCGCGGCACCACGTCGAGCGCGTGGCGTGCTTCGACGATGAACTCCGTATGCGCGGTGCCGAGATGGGCTGCGACGCCGCGCGCGTGCGCCGACTCGTCGTAGCCTTCCTCGCGGAAGCCGATCGAGAAGGTGCGCACGGCGGCATTGCTGCTCGCCTGCATCAGGGCGACCACCGTGGAGGAGTCGATGCCGCCGGACAGGAACGCGCCGAGCGGCACGTCGGAGATCAACCGACGACGGACCGCGTCGCGCAGCAGCTCGTCGAGCTCTTCCTCAGCCGCGCGCTCGTCGAACCGGCCGTTGCCTGCGCGCGCGCCGGCAACGGCGAACGGGCGCAGATCCCAGAAGGGCTTGAGCGACGCGGGGGCGTTCGGCCGCAGCGTCAGGATGTGCCCGGGCGGCAGCTTGGCGACGCCGCGATAGATGCTCAGCGGCGAGGGCACGTAGCCGAAGCGCAGATAGGCGGTGGCGGCGTCCTCGTCGAGCTCGGGCGTCCAGCCCGGGCACACGCGCAGCGCCTTCAGCTCCGAGCCGAAGATGAACCGCTCGACGCCTTCGAGGTAGTAGAGCGGCTTGATGCCCAGCCGGTCACGCGCCAGCGTCAGCACGCGCTCGCGGCGGTCCCACAGCGCAATGGCGAACATGCCGATCAGGCGTCGCAATGTGGTCTCGACGCCCCAGGCGGCGCAGCCTTCCAGAATCACCTCTGTGTCGGAATGGCCGCGGAACCTGATGCCGCGCGGCTCGAGCTCCGGGCGCAGCTCGGCGGCGTTGTAGACCTCGCCGTTGTAGACGATGACGTAGCGCCCGCAGGCGGAGACCATGGGCTGCGCGCCGGTCGGAGTCAGGTCCTGGATGGCGAGCCGCCGGAAGCTGAGCGCCACGCCCGCGGTCTCGTCGGTCCACACGCCGCCGCTGTCCGGGCCGCGATGCAGCAGCGACGCGGCAATGGCGCCGCCGATGCGCTCGAGCTCGGCCGGCGGCGTCCGCGCGTGTCGGTCAATCCATCCGCCGATGCCGCACAAGCGCTTGCCTCCATGATGGATGCGGCCGGTCGCCAAGGCGGCGCGGGGCCGGCTGCGGACCTTAGCGGAACCGGCGGGGTCTTGCCACCGGCGCGGCCGGGCGCGTCTCCCGGTCGATCGCGCCTCAGTCCGGTGCCGCGGCGACTCGTGCCCCGTCCGCCCGCAGTACGGCTTCGAGCGCCGCGGTCGTGCGCGCCACGAGACGGGCAACGCCGTACTCCGAGGCGATGCGCGCGCGCGCCCTCGCCCCCAGGTCGCGCCGCTCATCGCGCTTAAGCGCGATCAGCGCCTCGAGCGCCGAAGCCAGCGCCGACGGATCGCGCGGCGGCACGACCCGGCCGCAGTCGCCGACGAGCATGGCCGCGTCGCCGACATCGGTGACGACGCAGGGCACGCCGCAGGCCATGGCTTCGGCCACGACATTGGAGAATCCCTCGCCGTAGGCGGAGGGGAGACAGAGCACGTCCAGCGCGCAATAGACCGATGCCATGTCGGTGCGCCAGCCGAGCCAGGTCGCGCGATCGGCCAGTCCCAATGCCGCGGCGCGCGCGCGCAGTCGGGCGCTCCACTCCGGCGATCCTTCGCCGACGACGATCGCGCGCAGATCGGCCCGACGCGGCGCGAGCGCGGCCAGGGCTTGAAGGAACGTCTCATGGTCCTTCATCGGGTCGAGCCGCCCCACCACGCCGACGACAAAGCCGCCATCGGCAATGCCGCAGGACCGGCGCAGGGCCGCGCCGGCGGCAGGATCGGGCGCGAACCGTGCGACATCGATCCCGTTCGGGATGACGCGGATCCTCTCGACCGGGAAGCCACGGCGCGCCGCATCGCGCATGACGGCGCCCGCATTGGCGATGATGAGGTCGGCTGCACCGGCGAGGCGCCCCTCGAGGGCAAGGTTGAGCCGCGACAGCCAGTCGTAGTTGCCCATCTCCATGTCCGATGCGCGCAGTCCCCAGACGATACGGGTGTGCGGCAGCACCGCGCGCAACAACGCCGCCAGCAAGTTGGCGGCGGGCAGATAGGAATGCAGGATTTCGGGCCGCTCCCGGCGCAATATGCAAACGAGTCGCAGCACGAACCACGCGACATCCCATCGACCGCGCTTTCCGGCCGGCAGGACGCGCACGCCGGCGGGGACATCGTCGTGGGTTGCCGGTGCATAGAACGGTATGACGGCGACGTCGTGCCCTTCGGCGCTCATGCCTGCGGCGAGAACCCCCACTTGCCGCTCCGCGCCGCCACCCCGGAGGCTTCGGGTCAGAAAGGCGATCTTCATCGGCGCGGCGCGGCCACGGTCATTGCGGGCAATCTCCCCATCGATCGGCTTGGTCGCCCTCGCGTTATCTGATAGCAGTACCGCGCCCAGCGCCAACAGGAGGTCTTATTGGTGAGCATCGCCGGTCCGGCGGCAAAGGAAAAGGCCCGCCTGATCATCCCGTTCTGGGGGGCCGCGTATCTCGAGAAGATGGTCAACATCACGATTCCCGCTCTGCTCGCGCCGGGCAACCTTCCGGCGATGGCGGAGTCGTTCGATGTCGAGGTGGTGCTGGTCACCGAGCGCGCGCTGAGGCCGGAGCTCGTCAAGTCGCGGGCCTATGCCAACCTGCGAAAGATATGTGCCATCGATATCCGTTTTCTCGACGACCTCGTGACCGGGGTGCCGGGCGATTACGGCGTGGTGCTCAGCTACGCGCTCTATCGAGGCTTCACCGACCTCGGCGAGCGGATGCTCGACACGTTCCTGATGTTTCTGAACGCCGACTTCATCATCGCCGACGGTTCCTATCGCACCTTGGCGCGGCTGATGAAGGAAGGGCACCGCGTGATCCACGCGCCGAGCTTCCGGGCGAACCAGGAAGACGTCATGCCGGTGCTGCGGTCGCGGCTAGAGCCCGAGTCCACGACGCTTGCCATGCCGCCGCGGGAAATGGTCGGCCTGGCGCTCAAGTACAAGCACCTGACGGTGCGCGCGCGCACGGTCAACCAGCGCCTTTATCACCAGTGGCGCATGGACCAGTTCTACTGGTACGTCGACGACGCGACGTTGATCGGCTACCAATGGCCGGTGGCCCTGCTGGCGATCAAGCCCGAGCGGGTGCTGATCGAGCCCACGCTGATGTGGGACTACGCCTTCATCCCCGATGCGGCACCCACGTTGCCGCGCCATTTCGTCTCCGACTCCGACGACTTCTTCATGCTGGAGCCGCAGAGCCGCCGCTCCGGCGAGGAGATGCTCCGGCTCGGGTGGATCTCCTACGACGAGATCGCGAAGGATCTGTCGAACTGGACGACCAAGGAGCAGCGCGATTGCGGACGGCAGCTTCTCGTCTTCCATTCGCGCGACCTGCCCGATCTCGGCGCGACGATCGCCGAATCGCGGGCCTACATGGACGAGATCTACAAGCGGCTGTCGCCGGAGCCACGGCCGCACATCCATCACCCGCTGTTCGACACGTGGTTCACAAGCGTGCAGGAGCGGGTACGCGCGAACATCCGCGAGGGACGGCCGCTCGCCCCGCCGACGGGCTCGCTCCGTATCGAGTACGCCGGCAGCGGCCGCGTCACCGGCACGCTTCCCGCGGCGGCGGATCGCGCGACCGTCTCGGATGGCACGCCCGTGCTGGCGTGCACCTTCGTGCCGAAGACCGCGCAATCGGTCCTGCAGGTGGGCATCCGCGCAGCGGTCCATTCCTCCCACGCGACCACGGCGGTGCTGGCGCTGTATCGCGGCGACGAGGCTGCGCCGGTCTCGCTGGTCACCAAACGCGTCTTGGCCGGCATCCGTGCGGAGCTCTCGCTCGATGCGGACTTGACCACCCATGGCCCGATGGCGCTGGACCTCCAGGCGCGCATTGGAGTGGACGGCGACGGCGAGCTGAGCCTGGACATGGAGCGGCCCGCCACGATGCTGGTGACGGACATCGGCCATGGCGCGGGCGCGTCGCCGGTGGCGGCAAAGGCGACGTCCACGCGACCCGGTGCGCCGTCTTCGCGGCGCGATGTGGTCGAGCACGTCTTGCGATCGCTCTATCGAGCCATCTTCGGCAAGATTCCGCATGTCCGCCGGACGCACCCGATTTGGCAGGATGTTCAGTTCGTCGCCAGCCGGTTGCGTGCGCTATGGGACCAGCCTGATCGGCGCATGCTGCTCGTGGCTCCGCACGACTCGTTGTTCAGGAGCGAGTTCTCCGAACGGATCGACACCGCCCAGTTGAAGGGGTCGTTCTCGCCCGAAGGTCGAGAGAGCCAGTACGACCTGTGTGTGGTCGACCTGACATTCGACGATCCCCGCGAACTCACCCAGCTCTATGCTCTCGTTCGGCCAATCATGAAGCCGGGCAGCACGGTGATCGCCTTTGTCCTCAGCCGCAATTTCAAGGGCTTCTCAGTCAGCGACTCGGAGGTCTACGAAAAAATCCTGCCCGCCAGCGACATTTCGCAACTTCATTTCTTCGGCGACGCGCGCGCGGTCGTCTTTCGGCGAATATTCAAGTGGGTAACGAGCGAGCTGACGATCCCCTGGCTCCTGCGCGACGTGGCGATCGGCGCGACGCTGGTGTTGCTGGCGCCGTTCGTGTGGCACGCAAACCGTCGCGGCAGGGCGCGGGACAGTACGAGGCCGATCAGACCCTGGACCAGCATCGCGATCGTGCTGACTGTTCGTTGAGCGCCGCCGCGGCAGCGGCTCTCACGATCTCCGCGCGAGGTCCTGGTACGCGCAGACGAACGCCGCGATGCAGGCTTCCAGCGAATAGTTCTCGACGATCCTCCTGCGCGCCGCTTCCGCCCGGCGCCGGCGTTGCTCCGGGTCCTCGTCGAGCAGCCGCCCGATTGCGGCGGCGAGTGCCGTCGGGTCGCGTGGCGGGCAGAGCGCGCCGGTATTGCCAAGGATGATCCGTGCATCGCCCACGTCGGTGGCGACCGCCGGCAGGCCCGCCGCCATGCCCTCGGCCAACGCATTGGAAAAGCCTTCGCCATACGCCGAGCTGCTGACGACCAGGTCCGCAGCCGCGAGGAGATCGGGAATGTCACGGCGCTCGCCGAGGCGGAGCACTTCCTTCGGCGCGGGCAGGCTCTCCGTTCCGCGGCCGACCAGCAGCGCCGAGACCCCGGGCAAGCAGCCGATGGCAGCGAGGAAGCCCGCGTGGTCCTTCATCGGGTCGACCCGTGCGATGAGCGTCACCACGGGGCGCTCCGCCGGCAATCCGAGCGCCGCGCGGACGCGTGCACGGGTTTCGGCGTTGGGGCGGAATCGGGCGGTGTCGATGCCGTTGGGGATCACCAAGGTGCGAGCGGGCCTCATGCCGTGCGCGAGATGGAAGCGAAGGCCAGCCTCCGAATTGGCGACCAGCAGGTCGGCGCGCGGAACCAGCCTCATCCACGCGGCGCGGACTACGCGGAACATCGCGCCGTAGTCGGGGCTTTCCATGTCCGAGCAACGCAGGCTCCAGACATGGCGCACGGCGTGGCGGCGGCCGCTCAAGGACAGCGCCAGCGTGCCGGCGAGATCGGCATGGTACATCCAGCTCTGCAGCACGTCCGGGCGCTGGCGGCGGATCAGCCGCGCCAGGCGAAGAAGCCCGCCAAGACCGGGCCGGCCGCGCCGCATGCCGAGCGCGAACAGCGGCACGCCGGCGTCGGCGATCCGCCGTTCCAGTGCGCCACCCGGAACGAGGCTGACGACGCACTGATCGAGCGCCGCCGGGCGGGCGCAGACCAGGTTCGTCAGCATGGTTTCCGCGCCCCCGATCTCCAGGCTCGCGATGACATGCATCACGCGGATCGTCGGGCCGGCTTCGGCGGCGTGGGACAAGGAACTGGCGTGCTCGCGAGTGATCATCGTCGGTTCGGAATGGTGCGTGTCCGTTCATGGTATAGCAATCGGTCGCGGCGCCACACGAGGCATTTCCCGGAAACCAGCTCCCGATGCTCAAGCCGAAGACCTTCCGCAGCAAGGTCACACTCGCCACCGTCGTCGGGGTCGCGGCGATCGGCGCCGCCGCGATGGCCAGCGACTATGTCGCGATCCGCCGGGACAAGCTGGACGGCTTGCGCGTACGGGCCGAGGCGACGGCGGGACTCGCGGCGTCCGTGGCGGCGGTCACGCCGCCGCGCGCCGCTCCCGCCGACAGCGAGATCCTGCGGTTCGTGCGCGAGGTCCAGCCGATCGCGGAGATCGATCTCACGGCCCGGCCCGGCCGGCTCGAGGTGGCCTTCAGCCGCGATCGCGACCCAGCTCGACCTCGACCGGCTGCTCGAGAAGATCATGGAGGCGGCGACCAACCTGCTGGACGCCGACCGCAGCTCGCTGTTCCTCTTCGACGAGCGGCGCAAGGCGCCGGTGAGCCGCGTCGCGCAGGGCCTGCAGGAGATCCTGATCCATATGCCCGTCGAGCGTCGCGTCATCGGCGCGGTCTGGTCGAGCGGCCAGCCGGTGCTGGTGACCGATACCGCCAGGGACAAGCGCTTCGATCCCTCCAGCGACCAGGCGACGGGCTACCGGACCGAGAGCATCGTGGCGGTGCCCCTGATGACCAAGGGCGGCCGGATGATCGGCGTGGCCGAGGTGCTGAACAAGCGCCAGGGCAAATTCGACGACCGCGACGTCGACCTTTTGTGCTCTCTCGCCGCCCAGGCGGCGAGCGCGATCGAGAACGCCCGATTGTTCGAGGAAGTCGTGGCGACGCGGAACTACAACGAGTCGATCCTGCTCAGCGAGTTCACGGTGGAGCAGCTTTCGGCCAGGCACGGCCTGCGCGAGATCGACGCCGTGCGCGTCAAGGGCAAGAAGAAGCCCGTGCGCATCTTCGAGTCGCTGCGCCATTGCTGGAACGACACGCCGGGCTTGACGGAATCGGTCGCGTTGACCGCGGCCGGCCTCGAGCATTTCCGCAGCCGCGACTGGGACGGCGCGGAGCGTGCGTTCGCCGACGCCCGCAAGATCCGCGCGGACGACCGCGTGGCGGCCATGTACCTGGCGCGCATCGCCGACTACCGCACGACGCCGCCGCCGGAAGGCTGGGACGGCGTCTACGTCATGAAGACGAAATGAGCGGCGGTCAGGCCGCTTGCGGCGCGCGCGTCGTGACCTGGGCGGTGACCGGCGTGGCGTCGGGCACCTTGTTCGGATCGGCGTAGAAGCATGCCTCCATCCGCCCTTCGGCAATGTCGCGGGCGAACTGGATCAGGTGATAGCTGACGACCGCGAGGTGGATCACCTCCTCGACGCGACCCTGCCGCAGAAGGGGCCGGGCAACCTTCCAGAACTTGTCGCGATAGTCCGCGCGGGCGCCGACATGCCACAGCACGCGGCGGATGACGCCCAGGCCCATCTTGATCTGCTTCCATCCGACCTTGCGCTGGACCTTGAGGCGGTTGGGGTAGGTGTGCTCGGTCTGGTACACGAAGCGGCGGAACAGGTTTTCCGGCCGGTACGCCTCGGTAATGCATTCCTGCCACATCTTGACCGTGTCGTCGTACGGCATCTTGAAGACGACGTTTGACACCCGGTTCTCGCCGCTCACCAATCGTCCCTCCTTCTCGAGGCGCGCGTAGAGCGGCGTCTTCGGCAGGGCGTAGAGCAGGTTGATCGTCAGCATCGGGATGTTCGACGTCTCGATGAACCCGAGGATGTTGCGCCCCGTGTTCGGCGTGTCCGTGTCGAGGCCCATGATGATGCCCGACACGACTTCCATGCCGTAGGAGTTGAGCGCATGGATCGCGTCGAGGATCGGCCCGCGCAGGTTCTGCTTCTTCTGCACGCCGAGCAGCGCGTCTTCCTCCGGCGTTTCGATTCCCACGAAGACGGTGTCGAAAGCGGCCTCGCGCATTTCGGACAGGATGTCCGGATTCTGCGCCAGGTTGAGCGTCGCCTCGCAGGACAGGCGCAGCGGATAGCCGTTCGCCTTCTGCCATTGCTTCACCGGCCCCAGCATGGCCCGCGTGGCCTTGGCGTTGCCGATGAAGTTGTCGTCGACGAAATAGACCGGCCCGGTCGCGCCGTTGCGCCGGATCGACTCGAACTCGCGGATCAGCTGCTCCGGCGTCTTGAGGCGCGGATTGCGGCCATACAGCGCCGGGATGTCACAGAACTCGCAGCGATAGGGGCAGCCGCTCGAGTACTGGACGCTGCCCAGGAAATAGCGCGAGACGTCGATCTTGTCGTAGGCGGGGGTCGGGAACTGATCGAGCGGCCGCCGGTCGTCGGTGACGAACTTGATCTGCGCCGGCGGACGGCGCGGGCCTTCGTCGATATAGGCGATGATCTTGTCGGTCGAATCGCCGATTTCTCCGACATGCAGCAGGTCGACGTCCGGGTAGTATTCCGGCGCCCCCGACACCGACGGGCCGCCCAGGACTGTGAGCTTGTCGAAGCGGTGCGCGCGCGCCACGATGTCGTGGATGAACCGGCGCTGCACGTGCATGCCGCTGGTGAACACGGCGTCGGCCCAGCGGAAATCCTCATCCGTGGCGCGGTCCATGTTCTCGTCGATGAACCGGACCTCCCATTCCGCGGGCAGATAGGCGGCGATCAGCAGCAGCCCCTGCGGCGGCATGAACGCCTGTACGTCGAGCAGCTTGAAGGAATACTGGAACGTCCCGAACGACGGCGCGTATTGCGGAAAGACGCAGAGGATGCGCCGCTTGTGCGCCGGCCGATGGGCCGACCGTCCCGGCTCATGCGCTGGCTCGTGGTCCCTCGCCGGAACCGAGGGGATTGGGCCCTCTTGCATCAGTCTCATCCTGGAACGTCTGACCGCGTCCCGCCCTTGCGGGCGGCCAGGGGCGTTGTCTTCCCCTTGAATTCGTGGCGAGACCTGGGCCCCTGGCTGCGGATCCCGATCTCGCGGGCGGCACTCTAGACCGATTTGCCGGGGGCGCAAACGACTGTTTGACCGCAATGCGATAGGGGTCATGCAAGCCGATGAGCCGCCGCGCAAAAGGGCGATTCGCGGTGCGGCATGCTGCGGTCCCGACAACCGCTTGCCCGGCGGCCTCTGCTGACATAATGTGCCGCCCGCCGCGCCGCGCCGGCGGGTCCTTGTCCCGCCGGACCGTCCAGCCGAGGCGCAGTCCTGCATGACGGGGCCCCGATAGCTCAGTGGTAGAGCAACCGCTTCGTAAGCGGTAGGCCGTTGGTTCAAATCCGACTCGGGGCACCATCCTCGCCCGTCGGCCTGCTCAGCGTCAGCGTTGCCGAACGGTAGCCGCGGGCGGCTGCGGCATCCCCTGTGCCGGAACGCGCCTTTGCCTTTGTACGGCCGACCTCCGCCGCGTGCAGCCCGCTCGGCCTGATCCGCGCCTCCCGAAATACCCAGCCACGGCGGCGGCGAAATAATATTGCTTGAAAACGCGCTTGATCTATCCAGAAACTGCTTGCCATAAATAATTTTGTATACCAGAATGTTTTGAGCACCGACAAAGGGCGCGAATTCGCCGCCGCCGAAACCAGGCGGGGTCGGGGAGGAACGCCATGAAGCTCCGCAGCGACGGAATTCGCGCCGACGGCCGCCCCGCCGCCGTCCCCGGCCGTTGCCCCGATGGTCTCCGCCCGACCCGCCGCATTCACGAAGGCCACGTCGCCCGACAAAGGAGAACGCCATGATGACGGTTGCCGACATTCTTCGGATGAAGGACACGCGCATCATCACCGTCCGCTTGCGCGAGACGGCAGCGACGGCAGCCATGCTGCTGGAGCGCGAGAACATCGGCGCGCTCGTGGTCAAGGACGTGTCGCGCACCGAGGGCAACATCGTCGTCGGCGTTTTCTCCGAACGCGACCTGGCGCGCGCCATCGCGCGGCACGGCGCCGCCGCCCTCGAGATGCCGATCGCCCGGCTGCTCGCCAAGCCCCTGGTCAGCTGCGGCGAGCGCGACACGCTCGACACCGTGCTGCGCCTGATGGACAAGCATCAGGTCAGGCTCCTCCCGGTCATGGAGGAGCACACGCTGATCGGCGTCATCAGCATCAGCGACATCGTCCGCAATGCCGTGCTGCAGTCGGAATCCGGGGTCGCCCGGTCCTTGCCGGCGGCATTGCACGCCTGACGGCCGGGCTTCCTCGAAATCAATACGCGGACAGGAATGCGAAGGATTATCGCCCGTTGTCGATTTGGTTATGATCGCCTTCTTGGCGTCTGTTCTTGCTCCGCAACCGCGCCGGGAGCCTTGTAACGGACGGGCTAGCATCCTGCACCGGATTGGTATATCGTATAAAAAATACCGTCACGCGCGTCGGATGCGATGGCGGAGCCGGACAGCGCCAAGCATGGCCGGAAGCGGCACCGACCCCGCGAGCGGGACTGCCGATTCCTCGCCGGTGGCGTTCAACCGAAAACGAGCAATGTTGGGAGAAACGCTTATGACTGCACTGTCCAAGACTCCGGGACTCCGCCTCGTGGCGGCCGCCGCGCTGGCAGCCGGCCTCGGCGCGGGCGACGCCCATGCCGCATGGGAGCCCACCCGCACCGTGGAGTTCATCGTCCCCGCCGGCACGGGCGGCGGCGCAGACCAGATGGCGCGCATGATCCAGGGCGTCGTCGCCAAGCACAACCTGATGAAGCAGAGCATGGTTGTGATCAACAAGGCGGGCGGTGCCGGCGGCGAGGGCTTCCTCGACATCAAGAACTCGAAGGGCAACCCGCACAAGCTCGTCATCACGCTTTCCAACCTGTTCACGACGCCGATGGCCACCGGCATTCCCTTCTCGTGGAAGGACATGACGCCCGTCGCCATGCTGGCGCTCGACGAGTTCGTCCTGTGGGTGAACGCCGCGGCGCCGTACCAGAACGTCGGCGACTACGTGAAGGCGCTCAAGGCCGCGCCGGCGGGCCAGATGAAGATGGGTGGCACCGGATCGAAGCAGGAAGACCAGATCATCACGGTGGCGCTCGAGAAGGCGACCGGCGCCAAGCTGACCTATGTCCCGTACAAGGGCGGCGGAGAGGTGGCGGTGCAGCTGGTCGGCAAGCATGTCGACTCCACCGTCAACAACCCGATCGAGGCGGTGTCGCACTGGCGTTCGGGCGCGGTGAAGCCACTCTGCGTGTTCGACGGCAAGCAGCTCGCGTACAAGGACAAGGTCACCGCGGACAAGGCCTGGGCCGACATCCCGACCTGCAAGTCGCAGGGCCTGGACATCGAGTACCTGATGCTGCGCGGCATCTTCATGCCCGCGGGCGTGCCGAAGGACGCGGTCGACTACTACGTCGATCTGTTCAAGAAAGTGCGCGCCATGCCGGAGTGGACGAAGCTGATGAACGACGGCGCGTTCAACCAGTCCTTCATGATCGGCGCCGAGTACACCAAGTGGGTAGAGAACGAGGAAAAGCGGCACCGTGAGCTGATGACGGCCGCCGGATTCCTGGCGAAGTGATGCCTTGCCGCCGCGCCGGCCGGAACCCCGGTTCCGGCCGGCGCCGGCGGCGATGCAGGCGGTCGCCGGCGCCGCGAAGCAAAATCCGACCAGGCAAAGCCGGCGCATCCTCCGGGGGCACGTGATGGCAGACCAGGCACGAGCGTCCGCGCAACGCGGACCGTTACATCGCCATGTCGAGATCGGCTTGGCGATCGCGATGATCGTGTTCGCGGCCATTACCATCTATGGCAGCTACTTCGCCGGGCTCGGCTGGGGTGCAGAAGGGCCGC
The DNA here is from genome assembly GCA_023150455.1 of Alphaproteobacteria bacterium. Lineage (GTDB taxonomy): Bacteria > Pseudomonadota > Alphaproteobacteria > JAEULC01 > JAEULC01 > JAEULC01. Next base: position 52,137 of record JAKLKW010000009.1, read on the forward strand.
GATCCGGATTCTTCCCGTTCTGGATCGGGGCGCTGATCCTGGTGGCGAGCATCGCCAACCTCACACGAATCCTCGTCGCCGGCACCGACGGGCGCATCTTCGCGAACTGGCACCAGCTTACGCAGGTGCTGCTGGTGGTCGCGCCGATGACCGTCTACGTGTTCGCCGTGCCGTGGATCGGCATCTACGTCGCGTCGGTCTTCCTGATCGGCGGATTCATGCGCTATTTCGGGCGCTATTCCTGGTTCAAGGTCGTCCTGGTCGCGATCCTGGTCCCGCTCGGGCTGTTCGTGACGTTCGAGCGCTGGTTCCTCGTACCCCTGCCCAAGGGACCGATCGAGGATCTGCTCGGGCTCTAAGGAGGACCTAAGGGAGAACGGGCCGCGGCGGGCAGCGCCGCAGCGGGGGAACGAAAAGACAATGGAAGAAATCGCCAATCTGCTCGTCGGCTTCGGCGTCGTCATTCAGCCCTTCAACATCGCCCTGATGGTGATCGGAATCGTCCTCGGCGTCATCATCGGCGTCCTGCCGGGGCTCGGCGGCGCCAACGGCGTCGCCATCCTGCTGCCGTTGACCTTCTCGATGTCGCCGACCTCGGCCATCATCATGCTGAGCTGCATATATTGGGGTGCGCTGTTCGGCGGCGCCATCACCTCGGTCCTGTTCAACATCCCGGGCGAGCCCTGGTCCGTGGCGACGACGTTCGACGGCCATCCGATGGCCCAGAAGGGCCAGGCGGGCGAGGCGTTGACCGCGGCCTTCACGTCGTCGTTCATCGGCGCGCTGTTCGCGGTCATCATGATCACGCTGGTGGCGCCGCTCGTCGCCAAGTTCGCCCTGCAATTCGGGCCGGCCGAGATCTTTTCCGTCTTCTTCCTTTCATTCTGCAGCTTCATCGGCATGGGCAAGGAGCCGCCGTTCAAGACACTGGCGGCGATGATGATCGGCTTCGCGCTGGCGGCGGTCGGCGTCGACAATGTGACCGGCCAGCTGCGCCTGACCTTCGGCTCCGAGCACCTGCTGAGCGGCTTCGACTTCCTGGTCGCCGTCATCGGCCTGTTCGGCATCGGCGAGATCCTGCTGACCATGGAGGAGGGCCTCAGCTTCAAGGGGCGCGCCGCGGTCATCAATCCCAAGGTCGTCCTCCAGACCTGGGCGCGGCTGCCGATCTTCTGGATCACGTCGCTGCGCTCGTGCGTGATCGGCTGCTGGATGGGCATCACGCCTGCCGGCGCCACGCCGGCCTCGTTCATGAGCTACGGCATCGCCAAGCGGGTGTCGCGCAGCGGCCACAAGTTCGGCACCGGCGAGATCGAGGGCGTCGTCGCGCCCGAGACCGCGGCGCACGCCGCGGGCACCTCGGCCCTGCTGCCGATGCTGTCGCTGGGCGTGCCCGGCTCGCCGACGGCGGCGGTTCTCCTCGGCGGCCTCCTCATCTGGGGCCTGCAGCCCGGACCGCTGCTCTTCGTCGAGCAGAAGGAGTTCGTCTGGGGCCTGATCGCCAGCATGTATCTCGGCAATGTGGTCGGGCTGATCGTGGTCCTGACGATGGTGCCGATCTTCGCCGCGATCCTGCGCGTGCCGTTCTCGATCATCGCGCCGATCATTCTGGTGATCTGCACGGTCGGCGCCTACACCGTCAACAACAACGTCTTCGACGTCGTGATGGTCATCGTCTTCGGCGTGGTCGGGTACCTGATGAAGAAATGCAACTACCCGCTCGCGCCCATGGTGCTTGCCATCGTGCTGGGCGATCGGGCGGAGGAGTCGTTTCGACAGTCGCTGCTCGGCTCGCAGGGCAGCCTCTCGGTGTTCTGGTCGAACTGGCTGGTCGGCACGATCATGGCGCTCGGCGTGATCATGCTGTTCTGGCCCCTGCTATCCAAGGTAAAGGGACGCCTGCTGCGGCCGGCGGTGTCTTAGGGCGCCGGCCCGGCGACGACACGGCCAGCAGGATGACGCCACATGAGTGGCGTCATGGACTCGCAGGAAGGTTGGTGGCATAAT
>JAKLKW010000234.1 GCA_023150455.1 Alphaproteobacteria bacterium
CGGGCGCCGCCGCGTCGCGCGGAGCTATTGCAGCTTCTGGATGCCCAGCGTGTCGGGCGACACTTTCGACTTGCCGGCGTCGTGATAGAGCCAGGCCGTGTAGCGCACCATCTTCATGGCCTCGTTGAATGCCTCGTCGCCGTAGATCGGCGCGTAGAGCGCAGCACGCGAGTCGGCGTATTTCTTCAGCGCGTCCGACTTGGCGATCTTGTTCTTCCACACCGCCTGCATGGTCTCGACCACGTCCTTGGGCGCGGTCTTCGGCACCCAGATGCCGAAGTAGTTGAGCGGCGCCGGCATCTTCGGCAGCCACTTGGTCGCCGCCGGGATCTCGCCGTAGCCCTCGAGCGTGACCGGCTTCTCGGTCTGCGCGGCGAGCGGGACAAGGCGCTTCGCCTTGATGTGCTCGGACATCTCGACCAGGAGCTGCGCCACGACCTGGGTCTCGCCCGCCACCGTCGCGGTCACCGCCGGCGCGCCGCCGTTGTAGGTGACGTGCTTGTACTTGACCGCCGGGTCGGCGGCGCGGATCGATTCCATGTAGTTGTGCCCGGCCGAGGAAAGGCCGGCGGTGGCGACCGCGATGCTGTCGCCCTTGGCCTTGAGGTCCGACAGCAGCTGGCCGAAGTCCTTGTATGGCGTCGAGGGATTGGCCGCGATCACGTTGACGTTGGCGACCGCGAAGAACAGCGACCAGTCCGCCAGCATGGTGTCGAGCAGGCCCAGCACCTTGTAGGTGCCGACGTCGACCGCCGCGCCCGCCGCCCAGGTATATCCGTCCTTCGCCGCCTCCAGCGCGTTCTTCGTGCCGATCGAGCCCGAGGCGCCGGGCTGGTTGACGACGACGAACTTCTGCTTGAGCTCGGCCTCCAGCTCGGACGCCACGATGCGCGCCATCTGGTCGGTCGACCCGCCCGCGGCCCAGGGCACGATGATGGTCACCGGCTTGTCCGGCTTCCAGGAATAGGTCTGCGCGACGGCCGGCCCGGCGATCAGCGCGGCCGTGCCCGCCAGCAACGCGCCCATCACGGCGCACAGATTCCGCTTCATGGCTCCTCCCGATTTCCCCTAGAGTGTCGGCATAAGTAACGAACTGGTTACTTGGGAGGATAGACTGTAGTCGATGGCGCGCGTCGTCAAGGGAAACCCGGGGCCGCGAAGCCCCCAATGGCCGCGCGTGCTGCTTGTGGGCCATGGCGCCTTCGGTCCCGCGCACGTATCGGCATGGGCGCGGCTCGGCCATCTCGACCGGCTCGTCGTCGCCGATCCGGCACCGGCGGCGCGCGCGGCGGCTCGGGCTGCCGGCGCGCACGCGGTCGACGACTACCGCGCCGTGCTGGCGGAGGCTGATCTGGTCGACGTCGTGACGCCCAGCGACACGCATGCGGCGATTGCGCTCGAGGCGCTCGCCGCCGGCTGCGACGTGTTCATCGAGAAGCCGATGACGGCGTCGCTCGACGAGGCGGATCGGATCGCGCGCCGCGCGAGCCGGGCCGGGCGCCTGGTGCAGGTGGGGTACTTCTTCCGCCACCATCCGATGGCGATCGCGCTGCGCCACCGCGTGCGCGACGGCGAAGCCGGGCCGGTGCGCTGGATCGACGCGGACTTCACGAGCCTGAAGCGGCCACGGCGCGACTCCGGCGTGGTGCTGAACGACGCGGTGCATTTCCTCGACCTCGCATGCTGGCTGATGGCGCGTCCGCCCTCCGAGGTGACGGCGCTGCTCCGCCGCCCGCTGGGCCGAGACGTCGAGGACATCGCCTTGATCGCGCTCGGCTGGCCCGATGGCGCCGTGGCGCGCGTGCAGGCGTCCTGCGTGCTGCCGGGCGAGCATCCCGACCCCGTCGTCCCCGGCGGCTGGTCGCGCAAGCGCGTCGCGGTGACCGGCGCAGCCGGCCAGATCACCGCCGATTTCATGACGCACGAGATCCGGCGCCGGCGCGGCGCGCTGGTCAGCGACGGGCAAGGGCAGTGGCGCCCCGATTCCGGCGAGCCGCAATGCGACCGCTTCGGCCCGGTCGACACCGAGACGGTCGTCGCGTCCGAGCTGGCCGAATTCGTCGCCTGCGCGCGCGACGGCACGGCGCCGTCGGCCGGCGCCGAGAGCGGCGTCGCCATGGCGGCGCTGTGCGAGGCGATCGCCCGTTCGGCGCGCGAGGGGCGCACGGTAAGGCTGGCGGCAATGGCGGAGGCGTGATGAAGCTTTCCCTCTGCAACGAGGTGATCCGCGAGATCGAGTTTCCGCGCCAGTGCGTCATGGCGGCCGAGATGGGCTACCAGGGACTCGAGCTGGCCCCGTTCACGCTGGGCGAGGATGCCTATCGCATGGGCGCCAACGAGCGCGCCGCCGTCCGGCGCGCGGTCAGTGACGCGGGCCTGAAGATCAGCGGATTGCATTGGCTGCTGGTGGCGCCCGCAGGCCTGTCGATCACGGCCGCCGACCGGCCGACCTGGGAGCGCACGGTCGACGTGATGCGCCGCCTGGTCGCGCTGTGCGCCGAGCTCGGCGGCGACTACCTGGTGCACGGCTCGCCGGCGCAACGGCGCCTGGCGGGGCAGGTCGACGCCAAGGAGGCGGCCAAACGCGGCGAGGCCGCCTGGGCCGCGATCGCCGAGGACGCCGCCAAGGCGAAGGTCGTCTACTGCATCGAGCCGCTGGCGCGGCCCGAGGCCGACTTCGTCAACACGATCGAAGAGGCGGTCGCGATCGTCCGACGCATCGGCGAGCCGGCCGTGCGCACCATGATCGATACGTCGGCGGCGGGGCTGATGGAGCGCGAGCCGGTGGCCGACGCCGCGCGTCGCTGGATCCCGACCGGGCTGATCGGCCACGTGCAGCTCAACGACCGCAACCGGCGCGGGCCGGGGCAGGGCGAGGACCGCTTCACCCCCGTGATGAAGGCGCTGCGCGCCACCGGCTATGACGGCTGGGTGGCGATGGAGCCGTTCGAGTACAAGCCGGACGGGCCGAGCTGCGCCGCGCGCGCCATCGGCTATGTGCAGGGAATCCTGGAGGGACTGGCATGACGGCGCCCAAGCTGCGCCTCGACGCGGTCGAGCGCTTCGAGCGCGACGTGAAGCTGCGCCTGCCGTTCCGCTTCGGCGTCATCACCGTGACCGAGGCGACGCAGGCGGTGATCCGCGCGCGCATCACGCTGGAGGACGGGCGCAGCGCCACCGGGGTCGCCGCCGAGACGCTGGCGGCGAAATGGTTCGACAAGAACCTCGATCTCACCGACGACCAGAATCTCGACCAGCTGCGCCAGGCGCTCGACATCGCGGTCGAGCTCTATCGCGCGCACGGCGTGGACACCGCGTTCGGCCTGTTCGCCGCATGCTACAAGGCGCAGATCGCGCGCGGCGCGGCGCTCGGCCTCAATCCGCTCGTGGCCAGCTACGGCCCCGCGCTGCTCGACCGCGCCGTCATCGACGCGCTCGGGCGCGCTGAGGGCGTATCCTTCGCCGACATGATCCGGGCGAACCTGCCGGGCATCGCGGTCACGGACCTGACGCCCGACCTGCAGGGCTTCGACCTGCCGGCGTTTCTCGGTACGCTCCGGCCCGGCAAGTCGATCGACGTCCGGCACACCGTCGGGCTGGTCGATCCGATCGTCGCGTCCGACCAGAAGCCCGAGCATCGCGTCGGCGACGGCCTGCCGGAGACGCTGGAGGAAGTCGCGCGCTTCTATCGCGGCCGCTACTACAAGCTGAAGGTCGGCGGCGACATCGCAGCCGATCTCGACCGGCTGGCGCGCATCGCCTTCGTGCTCGACCGCGAGATCGGCGACTACCAGGCGACGCTCGACGGCAACGAGCAGTACGAGGACGCGGACGGCATCGCCGAGCTGTGGCGCCGCATGGCGGCGACGCCGGCGCTCGGGCGCCTGGTCGGCTCGATCCTGTTCGTCGAGCAGCCGATCAAGCGCGCGGTCGCGCTCAGCCGTCCGATCGAGGCGCTGGCGCGCCATCGCGCCGTGATCGTCGACGAGTCCGACGGCGAGCTGGAGTCCTTCCCGGCGGCGCTCAAGCTCGGCTATGCCGGCGTGTCGAGCAAGAACTGCAAGGGATTCTACAAGTCGCTGCTGAATAGCGCGCGCGTCGCCAAGCTGAACCGCGCGGCGGGCGGCACGCGCTACTTCATGTCGGCCGAGGATCTGACGACCTGGGCCGGCGTCTCGGTGCAGCAGGACCTCGCGCTGGTCTCGCTGATCGGCCTCACCCATGTCGAGCGCAACGGGCACCATTTCATCGACGGGATGGGCTTCGCGCCGGCCGGGGAGCAGGAATCGTTCTTGCGCGCGCATCCCGATCTCTACGCGAAGGAGAAGGGCCCGGCGCGCCTGCGCATCTCCGAGGGCAAGCTGGCGCTGGAGTCGCTCGGTTGCCCGGGATTCGCCGTGGCGGGCGAGCCGGATTTTGCGTCGATGCTGCCGATGCCGGCGGCGCCGCGATCCGCCATCCGGCCGCGCAGGAAGACCGGCACATGAGCGCCGCGATCGACCTGCCGCGGCGCTTCGCCGACGTCGAGGCGCTGGAGGACTTCATGACCGCGCCCGGTCCCGAGCTGGTGCGCGATCTCGCCGCCGTGCCCGGCGACATCCTGGTGCTCGGCGTCGGCGGCAAGATGGGGCCGACCCTGGCGCGCCTTGCCCGCCGCGCCGCGCCGGACCGGCGCATCATCGGCGTCGCGCGCTTCAGCGAGAAGGGATTGCGCGCAGGCCTGGAGCGCGCCGGGATCGAGACCATCGCCTGCGACCTGCTCGACCGCACCGCGATCGCGGCGCTGCCGCCGGCGCCCAACGTGATGTTCATGGCCGGGTTCAAGTTCGGCGCCACGGGCAACGAGCCGCTGGCCTGGGCGATGAACGTGCTGGTGCCGGCGATGGTGGCGGAGAACTTCGCCGATCAGCGCATCGTCGCCTTCTCGACCGGCTGCGTCTACCCGTTCGTGCCGGTCGACGGGCCGGGCGCGACCGAGGAGACCGCGCCGATCCCGCCCGCCGGCGACTATGCCAATTCCTGCGTCGGCCGCGAACGCATGTTCCAGTACTTCTCGGGCAGGCACGGCACCGCCGGCCGCCTGTTCCGCCTCAACTACGCGATCGACATGCGCTACGGCGTGCTGCACGATGTGGCGAGCAAGGTGCTGGCCGGGCAGCCGATCGACCTGACCATGGGCCACGTCAACGTGATCTGGCAGGGCGACGCCAATGCGATCGCGCTGCGCTGCCTCGAGCACGCGACCAAGCCGACGAGCCCGATCAACGTCAGCGGCCCGGAGACCGTTGCGGTGCGCTGGCTCGCGACCGAATTCGGCAAGCTGCTCGGCAAGAAGCCGCTGTTCACCGGCGCAGAGGCGCCGTCGGGCTGGGTCACCTGCACGCGGCGCATGGTCGACGAGTTCGGGCCGCCGCGTGTGCCGCTGCAACGGATGATCGAATGGACAGCCGACTGGCTGACGCGCGCCATGCCGAGCCTCGGCAAGCCGACCCATTACGAGGTCCGCGATGGCCAGTATTGAAGCCGCCGCGACGGCGGACGGGCTGGTCGAATGCTGGATCGGCGCGGCCGACGTCGAGGCGGCGGTGCCGCTGGCCGAGGAGGCCGGCTGGAACCAGGTCGCGGCGGACTGGCGCCTGATGCTGGCGCACGGCAGCGGCGTCGGCATGCGCGACGGGTCCGGCCGACTGGTAGCGACGGCGCTGACCTTCCGGCTCGGGGCCCGCCTGTCGTGGATCAGCATGGTGCTGACCGTGAAGGCCTGGCGCCATCGCGGCATCGGCACGCGGCTGCTCGAGCGTTGCGTCGCGCTGGTGCGCGAGTCCGGCGCCGTCGCCGGGCTGGACGCGACCGAGCTGGGCCGGCCGATCTACGCCGCGCTGGGCTTCAAGGAGCTCTATCACCTCTCGCGCTGGCATCTGCCCCGGGCGCCGTCGGACTTGTCCCCGACCGCCGGCGTCACGATCCGTCCGGCGTCCGCGCGCGACTTGCCGGACATCGCCGAATACGACGCCCCGCGCAGCGCGCTCGACCGCCGGCACGTGCTTTCCCATCTGCTCGCGCGCGCGCCGCGTCTCGCGCACGTGGCGGAGTCCCGGGGCCGCCTGCAGGGCTTCGTGCTCGGGCGCGACGGCCGCATCGCCACGCAGCTCGGGCCCATCGTGGCCGAGAGCGAGGCGATCGCGATCGCGCTGCTCGCGCGTGCGTCGCGCGCGGGCGATTCGCCCTTCATCCTCGACGTGCCCGACCGGCATGCGGCCATGACGCAGCATCTGCGCGCCGCCGGCGCCACGTCGCCGCGCGGCTTTTTCCGCATGACCCTGGGCGATGCGCCCGGCCTCGACGACGCGCGCCGCGTTATGGCCCTGGCAGGACCGGAGCTGGCATGACGGCCGCCGTGGCGTCGCCGCGCGCTGCCGCGCGCCGCAACGGCCGCAAGGCGGCGCGCGCGCCGGGCGAGACGCGCGAGCGCATCCTGGCGGCGGCGACGCAGGAATTCGCCGCGCGCGGCCTCGGCGGCGCGCGCGTC
>JAKLKW010000235.1 GCA_023150455.1 Alphaproteobacteria bacterium
GAGGGGGCCGAAGAAGAACCCCGCCTCTTGTCCCCTCCCCCCAAGCGCGACGACGCCTTCGGCGTCGCGCGGACGTGGGGGAGGGTTAGGGTGGGGGGCCGGCCGACAGGCGCGCGCAGCAGCGGCAATTCGCAAACCAGCGCCGCCAGCGCCCCGTCGAACGCGCTGCAGATCTGCCGGTACGCAAGCTGCACCTCGCCGGCGTCGCCGACGGCGCCGACGACCAGGTCGATGGGCCCATGCTGCAGGTGCAGCCTTCCGTCCGGCAGCAGGGCGGCGACGGGGCCGCTCATGCGCGGGCCTCGAGGTCGAGCGGCCAGGGGTTGTCCGGCCGCCGGGCCTCCTCGCGCCGCCGCGCATGGGAGAGCACCTCGCCGAGGCTCACCACGCTGTCGACATGTCCGCCGAGCGCGCGGTAGTCCTCGAGCCGCATGGTGAACTCGATCGGCGCGACCAGCGCCGGCGTCGGCACGTAGCCGAACGACCTCTCCGGCATGCGCGTCACGTCGACCATCACGGTGATGCCGCCGCCGGGCCAGACATAGGCGGGCGCGCCGCCGAGCGTCACGCGCGTCAGGCGCTCGCGCACCGAGCGCGTCAGGCGCACCGGGTTCTCCGTCACGCCGGCGCGCAAGCTGCCGCCGGCGCCGCCCATGAACAGCACCGTGCACAAGGCCGGCTCGCAGTTCTCGCCGATGCGCGCGACCACGGTCTGCAGCGGCGCCGGCATCGGCTGCGCGATCGGCTTCAGCCGGTGGTCGAGGACGAAATAGGCCGCGTCCTCGCCCGTCGTGCTCACCATCAGGAGGCGCAGGCCCGGCCAGGCGGTCCCGGGGTCGATCTTCTCGATGATCGCCAGCGGGTCGGTGATGTCGGTGCCGCCCCAGCCGGCGCCGGGATGGGCGACCTGGAAGTAGCGCCCGGGCGTCGACTTGCGGCCGCGCACGCGGATGCCCGCCGGCTTGATGTCGAGATAGCGGCCGGCCTGGTGCTCGCTGAGCACGCCGGTGATGTGGTCGTCGACCACGATCACCTCGTCGGCGTGGCCGAACCACTGCTTGGCGAAGATGCCGATCGTCGCCGAGCCGCAGCCGACGCGCATGCGCTCCTCGCGGTGCCCGTCGATCACCGGCGGCTTGCCCGCCGCGACGGTCAATTTCGCGCCGCCCTCGACGGCGAGCTCGACCGGAAGCTTGTTGCACAGGCGCAGCATCATCTCGCAGGTGACCGTGCCCTCGCGCTTGCCGCCGCCGGTCAGGTGCCGGACGCCGCCGAGGGAGAGCATCTGCGAGCCGTATTCCGCGGTCATCACGTGCCCGACCGGCTCGCCGTCGCATGTCACCGTCGCCTGCTCGGGCCCGACATGGCGGTCGGTGTCGATCTTCACCTTCACGCTGCAGTAGCTGAAGATGCCCTCGGTCACGACCGTGACCGTGTCGACGCCGTCGTAGGGCTGCGAGACGATGAACGGCGCCGGCTTGTAGTCGGGATAGGTCGTGCCGGCGCCGATGCCGGTGACGAAGACCGGCGCCCGCGGCGTGATCTCGCCTTGCCAGCTCGTCGAACCCTCGAGGAACGGCACCAGCGCGCCCTTGCGCTCGATCGCGTGCTGCACCAGGACCAGCGGATCGGTGCGGGTCAGCACGCCGTCGACATTGGCGTAGCGGTCGCAGGCGCCGGTCCTGCCCGGGCGGATGCGGCACAGCACCGGGCAGGCGTCGCAGCGCACCAGCCCGTCCTCGGCGGTCTTGGCGGGAACGGTGTCGACGTCGCTCATGCTGGTTCTCCTGCGCGTGCGCCCTGGGCCGCGCGGATGGCGGCGCGCACGCGATGCGGCAGGGCCGGCAGCTTGCGGATGGTGACGCCGGCCGCGTCGCGGATGGCGCTCAGGATCGCCGGCGCGGTCGGCACCAGCGCCGGCTCGCCGATGCCCTTGGCGCCGAACGGGCCCAGCGGCTCGGCGTCCTCGACCAGGATCACGTCGATCGGCGGCACGTCGCCCACGGTCGGGATCAGGTAGTCGTGCAGGTTCTCGGTGCGGCCGGGCAGGTATTCCTCCATCAGCGCCAGCCCGATGCCCTGGGCGATGCCGCCGTGGATCTGGCCCTCGACCAGGGTCGGGTTGACGGCACGGCCGACGTCGTGCGCGGCGACGAAGCGGCGCAGCTTGACCGTGCCGAGCGCGAGGTCGACCTCGAGGTCGCAGAGCTGCGCGGCGAAGCCGTAGGTCGCGTAAGGCACGCCCTGTCCGTCGGCGTCGAGCGGCGAGGTCGGCGGGTCGAAGCTGCCATGGCCGGTCAGCACGTCGCCGTCCGTTCCCTCCGCCGGCAGCGACGCCAGGTCGACGCGGCGGCGCACATCGCCTTCGGTGAGAAGCAGCGTCGACCCCTCGACGGCGATCAGCGCGTCGGGCCCGACATTGGCCAGGCGCAGCAGCTTCTCGCGCAGGCTGCGCGCCGCCAGCTCCACCGCCTTGCCCGAGACGAAGGTCTGGCGCGAGGCCGAGGTCTTGCCCGCGTCGGCGGTCCGGTCCGTGTCGCCCACGACCTGGGCGATGCGGTCGACCGGCAAGCCCAGCGCGTCGGCACAGATCTGCTGCAGGATCGTGGTCGAGCCCTGGCCGATATCGACCGCGCCGTTGTAGAGCGTCACGCGGCCGTCCGCGCCGATGCCGACGCGCATGGTCGAAGGATTGGCGATCGACGTGTTGCCGATCCCGTACCACATGCAGCCGATGCCGACGCCGCGTCTGACGGCGGCCCGGCCGTTGCCGGCGCTGCGGTTGTGCTCCGCCGCCCCGGCGCGCAGGCGCAGCCAATGCGGCCTCAGCGCCTCGAGGCAGGCCGGCAGGCCCGCGCTGTGCTTCAGCACCTGCCCGCACGCGGTCGTGTCGCCGGCCCGAAGCGCGTTCCTCAAGCGGAACTCCAGCCGGTCCTGGCCCAGCGCGTCGGCCAGCGCGTCCATCAGGCCTTCGTGCACGACCGCCGCCTGCGGCACGCCGAAACCGCGGAAGGCGCCCGATGGCGGCTCGTTCGTATGGATCGCACGGCTCAGCGCGCGCGCCGCCTTGACGCGGTAGGGGCCGCTCGCATGGACGGGCACGCGATTGGCGACGGTCGGACCCCAGGACGCATAGGCGCCGGTGTTGAAGTCGCCCACGAACTCGACCGCCGCCAGCGACCCGTCGCGCGCGGCGCTCCAGCGCCCGCGCATCACGGCCGGATGCCGCTTGGTCGATGCCGCCATCGATTCCGGCCGCGTGTAGGCCATGCGCACCGGGCGGCCGAGATGCCAGGCCGCGACCGCGATCAGGGGCTGGACGGACAGGTCGAGCTTGCCGCCGAAGCCGCCGCCGATGCCGCTCGGCGCGATGCGCACGCAATCGGGCGTGATGCCGAGGATCTGCGCGACCTCGTCGCGGTCCATGTAGGGCGACTGCGTGCAGGCATGGATCTCGATCCGGTCGCCCACGCGCCGCGCGTAGCCGGCCTCGGGCTCGATATAGGCGTGCTCGACGAAGCCGGTCTCCCAATCGCCTTCGACGACCACGTCGGCCTGCGCCATCGCGGCATCGGGGTCGCCGAATTGCAGCCGGCCCTTGGTCAGCACGTTGTCCGGCAGCTTGGCGTGCAGCGCCGGCGCGCCCGGGGCGGTCGCCGCGGCGACGCCCGCGACGGGCGGCAGCACGTCCCAGGCGATCGGCACCTCGTCGTCGCGGATGCCGAGCACCGTGTCGCGGTCGCCGACGAGCGCGCACACCGGCTCGCCGCGATAGCGCACCTCGTCCGCGGCGATGGCCGGCTGGTCCTTGATCGTGGGATAGATGCCGTAGCCGTTGTTGCCCGGTACGTCCCTGGCGGTGAGCACGCGCACGAGCCCGGGATGCCGGGCGTGGACCGGCTTCAGGTCGCCGATCGAGAAGCGCGCCCGCGCGTGCGGCGAGCGCACGGCGCGCAGCCACAGCGCGTCGTCGGGCGCCACGTCGTCGCCGTACTTCTCGGTGCCCGTCAGCTTGGGGACGACGTCGACGCGCGCGATGCGGGCGCCGACGGCCCGGCCGGCCCGCGGCGCCGGATCGTCGAATGGATTTCCTGGCGGCCGGTTGGCCGCGGCGTCGAGCACGGCGTCGACGATCTTGCGGTAGCCGGTGCAGCGGCACAGCACGCCGCCCAGCGCGTCCTCGACCGCCTCGGCGCTCGGGCTCGGGCTGCGGCGGAGCAGATCCTGCGCCGCCATCAGCATGCCCGGCGTGCAGACGCCGCATTGCGCCGCGCCGTGCCGCGCGAAGGCGCGCTGCAGGGCGGAAAGCGCGCCGTCGGCGGCAAGACCTTCGACCGTCACGATCTCGGTGCCCTCGGCCTGCGCCGCCGGCACCATGCAGGCGCAGACCTGGCGCCCGTCCATCAGCACGGTGCAGGCGCCGCAATCGCCGGCCTCGCAGCCGACCTTGGTGCCGGTGAGGCCGAGATCGAGCCGAAGCACGTCGGTCAGCCGCCGCGCCGGCGGAACCGAGACCGACACCGCGCGGCCGTTGAGGCGGAAACGGAGCGGCGCGCTCATGACGCCAGGCGCCCGATCAGGCGGCGGGTCAAGGTCACCGCCGCTTCGCGGCGATAGGCGGCATCGCCGCGCACGTCGTCGATCGGCGCGAGCGGCGCGAAATGCGCCGGCGCCGCGCGGTCGGCCAGGCGCGCCTCGATCGACTGGCCGGCGAGCGCCTGCTCGAGCAGGGGCAGGCGTCGCGCCGCGGCCGAGCAGGCGCCGACGGCGATGCGCGCCGATGCGACGCGTCCGTCCGGCCCGCGCTCGATCACGCCGGCGACCATGACGATCGAGATCACCAGGTACCTGCGCGCGCCCAGCTTGAGGAAGTCGCCGCGCGCCTCGTGGCGCGGCCGCGCAATGTGGACGGCGGTGAGCAGCTCGTCGGCGCGGCGCGCCGTGCGGCGGTTGCCGAGCACGTAGTCCGCGAGGGGCACGCGCCGCGAACGGCCGGCAGCGCGGAGCTCGACTTCGGCGTCGAGGCTCAGGAGCGGCGGGATGCCGTCGGCCGCGGGCGAGGCGTTGCACAGGTTGCCGCCCACCGTGCCGCGATTCTGGATCTGCGCGCCGCCGACCTCGCGCGCGGCCAGCTTGAGCCCGTCGAACAGCTTCGGCAGCCTGGCTTCGATCACCTCGGTCCAGGTCGTCAGCGCGCCGATGCGCCAGCCCTGGCCGGTTTCGTCGATGCCGCGCAGCGGCGACAGCGCCGAGATGTCGATGATGTCCTCGTCGGCCGGCGGCTTGCTCCACGGCCCGACCCGCGCGGGATAGTGGTCCGTGCCGCCGGCCAGCACGACGAGAGGCCGCGCCGCCAGGGCGCGCAGCGCGTCATCCAGATCGGTCGGACGCAAATAGGCCACGCTTTACCCGTGCTCCCCGGACGGTTGGGCCTCGATCGTTTGTACACATATGATCCTGCCGGGGCGCGGCGGTGTCAAGCGCGCGGCCGCACGAAATCCGCCAGGGCCTGCCACGGCGTCGCGTCCCAGTGGCCGGGATTGGCCGGCGATGGCGAGGGCAGGACGAAGAGTGCCGTCCCGCCGATCCGCTCGGGCTGCAGGCCGAACGCGACGGCCGGGCGCTGGAAGCGGCGGCGAATGAACGCGGCGCCCGGCTTCTTGCCGACGAAGGCGAGCGCGCGCGGCCGATAGCGCCGGATCTTCTCCTCGAGGGCCGGCACGTCGTAGTCGGCGACCACCAGGACCGAGTCGACGCCGTGGCGATGCTTGGCGAGATCGGTAAGGCCGATGCCGTACTCGAGCACGCGACGATATTGGCGCGGCGCCAGCAGCACCGGCGTCAACCCGACCGCGAACAGGGTTTGCCAGAACCTGTTGCGCGGATGCGCGTAGTAGGCCCGCTGGCGGAACGATTCCGGTCCCACCGCCGAGCCGCAGAACACGACGTCGAGGCCGCGCGCCAGCACGTCCGGCAGCACTGCCACGCTTTCGCCTTGATCCGTTCCCGATTCGAGTGCGCGCGCCGCCATCGCGGAATTGCGCGCGCGGCATGGCGCGGTTGTCAATCGCTCATGCGCCGTCACACGCGCGTGAGTCCCGCTCGATTCACGCGCGTGTGACGGCGCGTGATGCAGCGCGGACGCAATACTCGCCCGTGTCGCCGCTCATGCCCGAGCGTCGCAAACCCCAAACATCGACAACCAACCAAGGCAGGAGAACGAGATGCTTCGATATGCGCTTTCGCTTGCGCTGCTGACCGCGACGATCGGCGTGGCCCAGGCCGAGTCGATCGGCCAGGAGACCAACAGCGGCACGGCGTCGATGCTGCAGCTCGAGCTGCGCCAGTGCAACCGCATCGACGACGGCGCGCAGCGCGAGACGTGCAAGGCCCAGGCCTGGGCGAAGCGCGGCTACAGCACGCAGCTGCCGACGCTGACGCAGACGCCGTACGAACGCTCGGTCAATTAACCGGCCGGCTTCATACGGTCG
>JAKLKW010000236.1 GCA_023150455.1 Alphaproteobacteria bacterium
CAAGCCGGCATCAAGTCGGTCAGATGGGCCTCGATCACCCTGTCCATGCCCGTCAACGCGAGAACTCCCACGGTGACCAGTACAGCACCCATGATGGACTTCGCCGTCTGCGACATGGCCGCCAGGGTGGCCTTGCGGCTGGCGATCGCCCGTCGCGAACCATAGGCCAGCGCAAGCACCGGAGTAGCAGCGCCGGCGCTGAACAGAGCCATTATGGCGGCGGCAAGCGCCATCGTTCCGCTTTGCGCCGCCAGGCCAACGGCTACGCCGAGGGTGGGCCCGGTGCACGGAGTCCAGACAACCCCGAGCAGCGCGCCCAGCAGAAACTGGCTCGCAACGCCGACAGGGGAGATCTTCTCGAGGAGTCGACCTCCCCGGCCCGCGATAGGTGCGACCGCCTGCGCCACCCCCGCCTGAAGCGATGGGACGACAAGGACGAGACCAAATCCCAGGAGGGCGGTCGACACGATCGTCCGCAGGGACTCGGGGTCCATCCCCGAAACCGCGCCCGCGGAGGCAACGGCGATTCCCACGCCGACGAACGAGACGGAAAGGCCGGCCGCAAGCGCCAGCGGCGCCATTGCGTGCTGTTGCAGAGCGCTCATGATCAGCACCGGAAGCAGCGGCAGGACGCATGGAGACAGCGTCGTCAGCGCACCCGCGACATAGCTGGCTGCGAAGGTTCCCGCGCCCGCCATCTACTGCAGGCCACGCTCCACCAGCGCCCGAATGCTTGCGGGGTTCGTGTCCCCGATCGAACGCCCGACCTCCCTGTCGCCCTTGAACATGATCAAGGTGCTCTGGCGGCTTACGCGGAACCTCCGCAGCAGTTCCCTATCCTCGTCGAAATCGATCTCGTACACGAGCAGGTTCGGCATCTCTTCCTGCAGACTCGCAATGATCGGCGCTTGCCGTCGGCAGGTCGGGCACCATGACGCACGAACGTCGATCAAGACGCTCCGGCCCGTCGCCTGGGCTCCCTCGAACGCCTTGAGATCGAAAGGCTGCGCCGCATGGGCATCGGCGCCCAGTACCGCGAATGCGACCAGAAGCAGGGCGAGTATGCGTGCAGTCATGCTCAGGCAACCTCCGCTGCATTGCACTACGGACAAACCGGCTCACCTGATGGTGACTTTCGTGCAGGCACGCGAAAAGGTTACGGAGAGTCCCTTCCACGATGGGCGCGAGAGCCCTGCCGCCAATGGCACCGCGAGTCTGGAATGCGTGCGGTTAGCAACAGGTCCGGGATCGACGCCGTCGACCGTGACCGGCTCGACGAGCTCATGCGCTCTGCGCAGGCGGGCGACAGCGTCGCATACGCCCGGCTCTTGGCGGCGATTGCGCCGTTGATACGACGTACCATCCGGCGGCAGCGCCAACTCATGCCGGCGGCCGATGTCGAGGACATCGTTCAGGAGACCCTGTTGTCGGTCCACGCCGTCCGCGCCACGTATGACGCCAACCGCCCGTTCCTCCCCTGGTTGATGGCAATCCTGCGCAACCGCATGGTGGACGGAACCCGGCGATACGCACGGCTGTCCGCCCACGAGATCGCGGTCGATCCGTTGCCCGAAACCTTTGCCGACGAAGACACGAATACGATGGTGGAGAGGCATGACCGGGCGGCGGTGGTGCGTCGGGCGGTGCGGGACCTTCCGAAGCGGCAGCGCGTGGCCGTCGAGATGCTCAAGTTGCAGGAGCTCTCGCTCAAGGAAGCGGCGTCGGCCAGCGGCATGAGCATCAGCGCGCTGAAAGTCGCCGTGCACAGGGGAATGAAAGGGCTGCGCGCAAGGCTCCGCGGGGAAGCGTGATGGCATGACGCAAGGAACCGACGATCTGATCCGAAGGCTCGCGCACAGCGGCGCGCAGGTTCGTCCGCTGGCGTCGCCGTCGAGGAGAACGCTTTTCTGGCTCGCCGTCAGCTTGCCGTATGTCGCGGCGATCGTCTTGCTCATGTCGCCGAGGCCCGGCCTGATCGAGAAGCTCTCGGAACTGCGTTTCCAGGTCGAGCAACTCGCGGCTCTCGCTACCGCCGTCAGCGCCGCGATGGCCAGTTTCTGCGCGATCGTGCCGGGGCGACCGAGATGGCCGCTTCTTATCCCCCTGCTGCCGCTCGCGGTCTGGCTCGGAAGCCTGGGGCAGGGCTGCATCGAGACCTGGCTCGCCTACGGTGCCGAGGGGCTCAGGCTGCGCCCGGATCTCATCTGCTTCCCGGCGATCGCGATGGTCGGGGCCGTACCCGCGGCCGCAATGGTCGTCATGCTGCGACGCGGTGCGCCGCTTTATCCCCGTGCCACGATAGCACTGGGTGCCCTGGCGGCAGCCGCCCTGGGCAACTTCGGCCTACGCCTGTTTCACACTCAGGACGCAAGCCTCATGGTGCTCGTCTGGCAGTTCGGCAGCGTCGCGCTGATGTCGGCACTCGCGAGCCGTGCGGGCCGTCGCCTCATCAACTGGCAGGCCACCGTTCGCAAACTCGGGATTCCGAAGACAGGCGGCGAGTCGACGACCTATGGCTGAACCGCCGCCTGCGCCATCCCGCTCACCGCCTTGCTGATCGCCTCCACGGCCGCCGAACAGTCGCTTCCCAGGCCGTGGCGCTTCGCTAGGTGGGCCGGGTCATTGTAACCCAGCCAAACCTGACCCGATGCGTCCTGCCACGCCAGGGCCTTCAACGGCAAGTCGATCCCGACGCTCTGCGCGCACTGCATCAGCGGCGTACCGCCCTGCGGATTGCCGAAGACCACCAATTCGGTCGGGCGCAGCTCCTTGCCGATCTTCGCGGCCCCGGCGGCGTGGTCGACACGCAAGAAGACGGTCAAGCCCTTCTCCTTGGCAATCGTCTCGAGCCGATCCATCGTCGCCTTGACCGGATGGCCGCTCTTCAACGCCACGACGCCGTCGGCCGCTGACGCTGACGCAGTCGATGCGAGAACCACCATGAGTGCGAAACGAGCGGTCCATCGGTTCATCCTAAGCCTCCCGCGGATATGCAGCATCAATTCTTATGAGAGTCGTCGAACCGGCTTTGCCACACACAAGGCCGTGAGGCGCCGGCTTGCTTCCTTCGTTGCGGCAAATGGATGGAGCACTCTCGGCAATGAAGGACCAAGGGAAGCATCCACCGCGCGGCCCCGCGAAGGGGCTGCATGCCCGATCGCGCATCGCAGCCTCCGCTGCCCTCAATCCGCGGCCTGGGGCTGGCGGATCACGTCCTTCACCTTGGCGGCGAGCTGCTTCAGCGAGAAGGGCTTGGGCAGGAAATGCACGTCGGTGCCGCTGATGCGCGAGGAAAGCGCCTCCTCGGCGTAGCCGGAGATGCAGATGACGCGCAGGCCCGGCAGGCGCTTGCGCGCGTGCTGCACCAGCGTGGGCCCGTCCATGTTCGGCATGACGACGTCGGTGATCAGGAGGTCGATCGCCGCGGCCGCCTTGGCGGGCGGCAGGCCCTCGATCAGCTTGTCGATCAGCTCGAGCGCGGCGTCGCCCGACTTGGCCTCGATCACCTTGTAGCCCTTGTTGCGCAGCGCCCGCGCGCTGAACAGGCGCACCGGGTCCTCGTCCTCGACCAGGAGCACGGTGCCGACGCCGGTCAGGTCGCCCGCCAGCACCTTCTCCGCGTCGGCCGCCGCCGCGCCGGCCTCGGCCGCCTGGCCCTGGTGCTGCGGCAGCATGATGCGGAAGGTCGTGCCCTGCCCCGGCTGCGACTCGACGAAGATGAAGCCGCCGGTCTGCTTGACGATGCCGTAGACGGTGGAAAGCCCCAGGCCGGTGCCCTTGCCGACCTCCTTGGTCGAGAAGAACGGCTCGAAGATGCGGTCGATGATCTCGGGCGGGATGCCGGTGCCGGTGTCCGAGACCTCGATCGTGACGTAGTCGCCCGCCGGCATCTCCTCGACGCCGCGCTTGACCGGCTCGTCGACGCGCTGGTTGGCGGTGCGGATCGTCAGCGTGCCGCCGTGCCCCATGGCGTCGCGCGCGTTGACCGCCAGGTTCACGATCACCTGCTCGAGCTGCACCTGGTCGACGCGCACCAGGCCCAGGTCGCGCCCGTGGATCATCGTGAGCTCGACGCCCTCGCCCAGGAGGCGCCGCAGCAGGTGGCTGAGCTCGGCCAGCGAGTCGGTGACGTTCAGCACCTTCGGCTGCATGGTCTGCTGGCGCGAGAAGGCGAGCAGCTGGCGCACGAGGTTGGCGGCGCGGTTGGCGTTCTGCTTGATCTGCATGATGTCGGCGAAGGACTGGTCGCCCGGGCGGTGGCGCAGCAGCAAGAGGTCGCAGAAGCCGATCATCGCCGTCAGCAGGTTGTTGAAGTCGTGGGCGATGCCGCCGGCGAGCTGGCCGACCGCCTGCATCTTCTGCGACTGCGCGAACTGCTGCTCCAGGTTCTTCTGCTCGGTCGTGTCGACGAAGCTCGCCATCAGGCCGGCCGCGCCGGTCGGGTCGACCTGGCGCGAGAGAAAGAGCGAGGCGACGCGGCCGCGCTCGGCCAGCCGCACCTCGAGCGGCTGCGCCGGCCCGCGCGAGGCCAGCGCCGTGCGCATGCGCTGCGCCGCCTCGTTGCGGTCGCGCGGATCGATCAGGTCGACCAGCTTGCGCCCGACCGGGTCGGCGCCGGGGCCGAGCAGCTGGCGCAGCGCCGGGTTGCACTCGACGATGCGTCCCTGCTGGTCGAGCGAGGCGAGCACGACCGGCGCGTTCTCGAACAGCGTGCGGAAGCGGTGCTCGGAATGGCGCAGCGCCTCGGCCATGGCGTGCTCGGGCGTGAGGTCGCGCACCACCGTGCGCGTGCGCAAGGGCCCGGTCATGCCGCCGCCGACCACGGTCTGGCTGATCGCGGCCTGGAACACGCGGCCGCGCTTGCCGCGGAAGGTGATCTCGTCGCTCTGCTCGCCGCCGAACGGGTCGTAGGGCGCGGCCCCGGGCTTGGGCGGCGTGGCGAGGAACTGCTGCAGCCGGGCGCCGCCGATCACCAGCTCGTCCGGCGTCGATTCGAGCCAGGCGGCGAGCGTCTGGTTGACGAACTCGAAGCGGCCCTCGGCGTCGACCGAGTAGAAGCCGACCGGCGCGTTCTCGAGGAAGTCGACCACCTTGGCCTGCTCCTCGCGCACGATCAGCTCGATCTCGCGCCGCGAGGTCACGTCGTTGACGGTCCACTGGCTGTAGCCCGCCAGCGCCGGCACGGGATGCGCGGCGATCTCCCACCAGGCCGTCTTGCCGGTGGGCGAGGTGACGGTGACCTCCTCCTGCGCCACCTGGCCCGCCATGGCCGCTGCGGCCAGGCGCTGGAAGCGCTGGCTTGCCGCCTCGTCGCCGGTCAGCCGCGCCGACAGCGCCTCGATCGGGTGCTCGACATCGCCGCCGATCATGCTCTGGAACACGGCATTGGCGTGCACCAGCCGCCCATCGGCGTCGACCACGACCGCACCGCCTTCCAGCGCGTCGGCGGCATGCGCCAGCACGTCGGCATGGCGCCTGGCGATCGCGGCCGACCGCTCGGTCCGCGACAGCGAGAACAGCGCCAGGGCGGCCACGGCCGACAGCGCGAGCCCCGCCGCCAGCACCGCCGCGTCGACGCCCGCCACGGCCGTCGCCACCAGCATCAGCACGGTCGCGCACAGCACCACCACCAGCACCAGCCACACGACGCGGGCGCCGACCGTGTCGAACCAGACCAGCAGGCGGCGGACGGGGTGGATCATCGTGCGGGATTATACATCAGGCCATGTCCGGGCGACCCCCCGGTTCGCGGCCCCGGCGGGCCGGCAGACAAGACGGGGGCTTGCGGCGTTCTCTATCGCCGCGTTGGCCTCTTCCTGGTGGCGAGGGCCGAAGCGATATCGGTGCCAACGAAGTCACGGCCGACGAACAGCGGCGGACAGGATCTTTGCTTTGCCAGTGCATACGCGAAGCAGGCGCCGAAATTCAGGCCTGCCGGATGGGCGCCTTTGCCCCACCGCGCATAGGCGTCGGCCGCGCGCCGGGCCTGGGCCGATCCGGCCGGCACGACCCCGGCGGCCAGCCCGTCGATCAGCCGACGCATCTCGGACCCGAGGCCGCGGCGGTCGGCCACGATCAACGATTCGGCGATGCTGGCGGCGGAAATGACGACGGGATCGGCGTCGGCCAGCGCATCGATGCATGCGTCGGATTCTTTACTCGGCGAGGACGATGGCTACCAGCGCCGACGTGTCGACGACGATCACTTGGGCAAGCCGGACCTGTCGTAGAGGAAATCGTGACTGCCGGCGGCCTTGGGGCCACGCCGTGCCTTGGCTGCGGCACGCGCGTGAACT
>JAKLKW010000010.1 GCA_023150455.1 Alphaproteobacteria bacterium
GTCGGGCGCGGCTCGAGGATGATCTTGAAGATGTCGGGCGAGCGGAAGCGCGCCTCCATGTTGATCTGGGCGCCGCTCTCGGTCGAGCTGGCGATCGGCCCCTTGTTGTGCGCGAGGATGCCGAAGCGCAGTTCGGACACGCCGTACTTGGAGCCGCGGCCGTAGCGCAGGCCGTCTTCGGCCGGCGCGGCAGCGGCGGCGGCGCTGGTCTGTGCCGCCTGCTGCGCCAGCTGCGGCGGCATCGGCGTGAGCTGCGGGGCGGCGGCCGGCGGCGTCGGCGCGACGCCCACCTGCCGCTCGGCCAAGGGCGGCAGGGCCTGCTGCGCGGGCGGCTGGGCGGTCGCGGGCTGACCTGCAGCCGGCTGACCGGGCGGCGCATAGACCGAGGCGATCTGCGGCGGCGGCTCGCTCCAGCCGCTCGCATACTGGTCATAGGGCCGGCGATAGGCGTCCGGCTCGAGCACGATCTGCGCCGCGCCGCCGACATTCAGCGGCGTTGGATCGTAGGGATGCGCGACCCGGGGCAGCGGCTGCACGACATGGGTCTGGGAAATGGCCGGGCCGATCGGAAAACCGATCGCCACCGCGCCCAGGGACAACAACGCCAGGGACCGCCCGGCCCTGCTGTTTGCGGACGGAGCCTTGGGTAGGAAAGCGTATGGGGCGTGGTTCCGCATCCTGCGGTTATAGGCGGTGCGAATGCTCCGGTCCATACGGCCTGTGACGCAAATCATTCATTGTTGCGTTCGCGCAACAGGTTGAAGGGTCGAGGATTTCCCCTGTGACGGGGCGCGCCTTGATGCCCGGGGAAGCGGGGGATAGCCTCGCGCCCGGGTTTAGCCCGGAGATGTTAAGGATGGAGGCGCTGCTCTGGTCGGGGCTGCAGCATTGCGGCGCCGCCCTCGAGGCGGATGGCGGGGTGATCGCCGCGCTGCTGCTGGCGGGAC
This sequence comes from Alphaproteobacteria bacterium, assembly GCA_023150455.1. Classification (GTDB taxonomy): domain Bacteria; phylum Pseudomonadota; class Alphaproteobacteria; order JAEULC01; family JAEULC01; genus JAEULC01. The sequence goes on from JAKLKW010000010.1 coordinate 948, forward strand.
TCATGGGCGGCGTGAGCCATTGCGTCGGCATGTGCGGCCCCTTCGTGCTGGGCCAGGTCACCGCCCGGCTCGAGGCCGTTCCGGCCGACCGGATGCGGGAATGGCATCGGCTGGTTGGCGCCGCGGCGGTCCCCTATCACCTTGGCCGGGCGACGACCTATGCCGGGCTTGGTGCCGTCGCCGCCTCGCTCGCCGGTGGGCTCGCGATGCTCTCCGGCCTGCGGGACATCGCCGCGGCGCTGCTGATCGTGGCGGCGGTCGTCTTCCTGGCCGGCGCGTTGCGACAGGCGGGCCTGGTGCCGTCCGCGGGCACGAGCGGGACCGGCGTGGCGTGGCCGACCCGGCTGCTGCGACCGCTGTTCGCCCGGCCGGTCGGCTGGCGCGGCTACCTGCTGGGAGTCGCGCTCGGCTTTCTGCCCTGCGGCCTTCTGTACGGCGCCATTGCCGCCGCTGCATCGACCGGCTCCCCGCTTTCGGGCGCGCTGGGCATGGCGGCCTTCGCGGTGGGCACGGCGCCGGCTCTCATCGCGACCGGGCTTGCGGGTCATCTCGCGGCGCGCCATCTCGGGCCCGTGATGCGCGTCGCGGCGCCGGCGCTGATGATCGTGAACGCGGGCTTCCTGATGTACATGGCCTGGCGCCTGGCCGCATAAGCGAGAGGAAACCGAGCCGATGAACCGTACGGCGTTGATCCGCATGCTGCTGATCGCCACGACCGGCGTGGTGCTGGCGGTGGCCCTGGGACTGGTCGGTCGCGCCCTTTGGCTGGACCCACGCTCGGGCGGCGGACGCGAGGGCAGCGTCACCGGCACGGCCCTGGTCGGGGGGCCGTTCGAGTTGACCGATCAGAACGGCCAGCGCGTGAAGGACACCCAGTTCCGCGGCAGGCTGATGCTGGTGTTTTTCGGCTACATCTATTGTCCGGATGTCTGCCCGACCACGCTGCTCGACGTCAGCCAGGCGCTGGACACGCTGGGCAAGGACGCCGAGCAGGTGCAGCCCATCTTCATCACCGTCGACCCCGAGCGCGACACGCCCGCGGCGATGAAGGAATTCCTTTCCAACTTCCATCCGCGCATGCTCGGGCTGACGGGCACGACGGCGGAGATCCAGGCCGCGGCCAAGGCCTACCGCGTCTATTACGCCAAGGCCGGCGGCGGCGAGCGCGACTACCTGATGGATCACACCGCCCTCATCTACCTGATGGACCGCGAGGGCCGCTACCTGACGCACTTCACCAACAAGACGCGCTCCGACGAGATGGCGGCGGCGATCCGCAAGTTCCTGTGATGCCGAAAAAGATGAACCGCAGAGACACAAAGCCAGATGCCAGAGGTCGGGGGGCAGATGTCAGACGCAAATCTGAAATCTGTCCTCTGACCTCTGTCCTCTGACATCTGGCGATGACCGCCGCGGGCCTGGTGATTGCCGCGCCCGCGTCGGGCAGCGGCAAGACGACGGTCACGCTCGGGCTGCTGCGGCACCTGGCGCGCCGGGGCGTCGCCGTCGCTTCGGCCAAGGCGGGGCCGGACTATATCGATCCCGCGTTCCACGCCGAGGCGAGCGGCCGGCCCTGCTTCAACCTCGATCCATGGGCGATGCGCCGCGCTACCCTGGCGACGCTGATCGGCCGGCTGGCCGAGGGCGCGGAGATCGTCCTCTGTGAAGGCGTGATGGGCCTGTTCGACGGCGCCGGGCCGGAGGCGGCGGGCTCGACCGCCGACTTGGCGGCGCTTGCCGGCTGGCCGGTCGTGCTGGTGATCGACATCCAGCGCCAGGGCGCTTCCGCCGCCGCCGTGCTGCGCGGCTTCGCGTCGCATCGGTCCGACATCCGGATTGCCGGCGTGATCTTCAACCGTGCTTCCGGCGCGGCGCACGCCGCCCTCGCCGCGAACGCGGTCGCTAGCGCAATGCCGGAGATCGCGGTCCTCGGATGGCTCGGCCGCGACGCGCTTCTGTCGTTGCCCGAGCGTCATCTCGGCCTGGTGCAGGCGGGCGAGCATGCGGCGCTCGGCACGTTCCTCGATGCTGCGGCGGACGCCGTGGCGGCACGTGTCGACGTCGATGCGCTGCAAAGGCTGGCGCAACCCGCGGCCCTTGCGTCGGTCGCTGCCGGCGATGGACCGATCGCGCCGCTCGGCCAGCACATCGCCGTGGCGACGGATGCCGCCTACTCCTTCGCCTATCCGGCGGTGATCGAGTGCTGGCGCCGCGCCGGCGCGCGCGTCTCGACCTTCTCGCCGCTCAAGGACGAGGCGCCGCCGCCGGACTGCGACGCCGTGTATCTGCCCGGCGGCTATCCGGAGCTTCACGGCGCAAGCCTGGCGGCTGCCGCGCGATTCCTGGACGGCCTCCGCGCGGCCGCGACGCGCGGCGTGGCGATCTATGGCGAGTGCGGCGGCTACATGACGCTCGGCCGCGGCTTCGTCGACGCCGCGGGCGCGCGCCATGCCATGGCGGGCCTGCTGCCGCTGGAGTCCTCCTTCGCCGCGCGCAAGCTGCATTTGGGCTATCGCCGCGCGGTGCTGGCGGCCGCCTCTCCGCTTGGGCCCAAGGGCGCGGCCCTGCGCGGTCACGAGTTCCACTATGCCAGCGTCGTCGACGAGGGCCCGGGCGAGCCGCTGTTCGCGGTAGCCGATGCGGCTGGACGCGCGCTGGGCGGCATCGGCCGCGCGAACGGCCGCGTCATGGGCTCGTTCCTGCACCTGATCGACCGCGAGTAGCGCCGCGAATCACGCGCCGCCATGGCAGCGGCACCGGGACCAGCGCCGCCGGGCGGCGCCCCAGCGATGCCGCCGCCCGCCCGGCGCGACTGGACGGGTCGGCGGCAAATGGCTATCAGGACTCCATGGCCGGAAGCGGGCGACGGTCGCTGAGCCGCGACGGCGGCAAGGTGCTGCACGTGACGCCGCAGCAAGGCGGCGTACCGGTCGCGGTGGCGTTGCGGCGCAACCCGCGTGCGCGGCGGCTGATCCTTTCGGTCGATCCCGGCGATGCGCGACCGGCGCTCGTCATCCCCGCTTTCGTGTCGGTCGGCGAGGCGCAGGAATTCCTGGAGCAGCGCCGCGACTGGCTGTTCCGCCGCCTGGCCGCGCTGCCGGCGCGCGCACCCTTCGCCGCGGGCACGACGGTGCCGTTCAAGGGAGAGAGCCTGAGGCTGCGCCACCGGCCAGACGCGCGCGGCGTCGCCTGGCGCGACGGCGCGCACCTCGATGTCGCCGGCGACCCGCGTCACCTGGCGCGGCGTGCCACCGACTGGCTCAAGGCCGAGGCGCGGCGCGATTTCGCCCTGCGGGCGGCGCGCATGGCGCGCGAGCTCGGCCGGCCGGCGCCCAGGGTCGCGATCCGCGACCCGAAGCGGCAATGGGGCAGCTGCTCGTCCGACGGCACGCTCAGGTTGTCGTGGCGGCTGGTGATGGCGCCCGAGCCGGTGATCGACTACGTTGTCGCGCACGAAGTGGCACATCTGGTGGAGATGAACCACGCGGCCGGCTTCTGGACGATCGTGGCCCGGCTGACCCCGCACATGGCGACGGCGCGCATCTGGCTGCGCCGGAACGGACATTCCCTCTTGCGTTACGGATAACATACAGGCATTCTGCAATCAATCGTTGCTCTCCGGGACTGCATGCCGCCTCGCGAATCCTTTTCGACCGCCGTGCTGCTGACGGCGCTGGTGGCGTTTGGTCCCATCTCGACCGATCTCTACCTGCCGTCGCTGCCCGGCATCGCGCGCGACCTGATGACCGATGCGTCCGCGGTGCAATTGACGCTCAGCGTGTTCCTGCTCGGCTTTGCCGGCGGGCAGATCGTCTATGGCCCATTGAGCGATCGCTACGGCCGGCGGCCCGTCCTCCTCGGTGGCGTGACGCTCTATTTCGTCGGCAGCCTCGCCTGCGCGCTGGCGGCGACGATCGAATGGCTGATCGCCGCGCGCTTCCTGCAGGCGATCGGCGCCTGCTCGGGGGTCGTGCTGGCGCGGGCCGTGGTGCGCGACATCTATGCGCCGGAGCGCGCCGCCTCGGTGCTCGCCTACATCGGCTCGGCCATGGCGATCGCGCCGCTGATCGGGCCGATCCTGGGCGGGCAATTGGAGGTGCAGCTGGGCTGGCGCGCGAATTTCGGCCTGCTGACCCTCTACGCCGTCGCGATCTCGCTCGGCGTGCTGCTCAGGCTCGAGGAAACCAACCACCGGCGCGACCCGTCCGCCCTGTCGCCGCGGCGGATCATCGCCAATTTCCGCCAGATGCTGTCGAGCCGGCGCTACGTCGCCTGCGTCTCCGCCGCCACCTTCTGCTATTGCGGCATGTTCTCCTTCATCTCCGCCTCGTCTTTCGTGCTGATCGACGTGGTGGGCCTCGCGCCCGACGCCTATGGCTTCGCCTTCGCCGCCGTGGTGATCGGCTACATGATCGGCGCCTTGAGCGCCGGGCGGCTGGTGCAGCGTCTGGGCATGGAGCGCGTGATGTCCGCGGGCGGACTCTTGACCGCCTTGTCCGGGCCTGCGATGGCGGCGTTCGCGTTCGCGACCGGCGCCGCGGTGCACTGGGCCATGATCGTGCTGCCGATGGCGGTCTACTGCGCCGGCATGGGCTGGGTAATCCCGGCCTCGAACGCCGCCGCGGTCGGTCCCTATCCGGACAAGGCCGGCGCGGCGTCGTCGCTGCTCGGATTCGTCCAGATGACGATCGCCGCCTCGGTCGGCGTGGCCGTGGCGCACCTGCTCGACGGCACGGCGCGGCCGATGGCCCTGTCGCTGGGCTTGAGCGGCCTCTTGACGCTGGCGGCCGCCCTGACGGTGCGACGGACCGGAACCGTGACCGCGACTTAAGGCGGCTGTAGCGGTGCGTCCCGATCGGTGGCAGCCTCCGCGGCGCGGTCTGAACTTTCCGGGAGACGCCGATGCCATTCGCGATCAGGACCGCCGACAAGCCGGGCTTGCAGGAGCTGCGCAACAAGCTGCAGCAGGCGCATCTCGACTATCTCGACAGCCAGCTCGGCATCCTGCTCGCCGCCGGGTCGCTGCGCAGCGACGACAACACGCAGGCGACCGGCGGCATCCCGATCGTCGACGTCGAGGACCGCGCCGCGGCCGAGCGCTTCATCGACAACGACCCGTTCGCCAAGGGCGGACTGTTCGCCGAGATCAAGGTCGACCGCTGGCGCAAGGCCTATTTCGACAAGAAGCGTTTCATCTGAGGATCAATTGCTGTCGCGGCCGAAGCCGGCCGGGCGGCTCTCGGGGTTGCTCACGGTGGCGCGGCCGGTGGTCGGCACGCCGGGCTGCGTGCCGGGAATCGGCGCCGTCCGGTAGGCCTGCGCCGGATCGACGGCCGCGATCGCGGCGGTCGGCAGCGGCAGCGGGCGCGGCGGCAGGCCGGCATGGGCCGCCAGCATGAAGTCGCGCCACATGCGCGCGGGCAGGCCGCCGCCGGTGACGTGCTTCATCGGCTTGTTGTCGTCGTTGCCGACCCACACGCCCGCCACCAGGTCGGCGGTGTAGCCGAGGAACCAGGCGTCGCGGAAATCCTGCGTCGTGCCGGTCTTGCCGGCGGCGGGGCGGTCGAGCTTGGCCGCCTTGGCCGTGCCGCCCGCGATCGCCGCGCCCATCATGTCGTTCATCGCCGCGACCTCGGCGCGCCCGGCGACGGTGCCGAGGCCCGAGCCCTTGCGCGTGTAGAGGACGTTGCCCGCCGTGTCGCGGATCTCGCGGATGCCGTAGGCGAGCGCGATTTCGCCGGCATTCGCGAGCGACGCATAGGCGGCGGTCAGCTCGAGCGGCGTCACCTCGTAGGTGCCGAGCGCGATGCTGGCGTCGGGCCTGAGCGTGCTGGTGATGCCCATGCGCTCGGCCACCGCCACGACCTTGCGCGGTCCGACGCGCTCGGCGAGCTGTGCCGCCACGGTATTGATCGAGTAGGCCAGCGCCTCGCGCAGCGAGACCATGCCGCGATAGGTGCCTTCGTAGTTCCTGGGGCTCCAGTTGCCGATCGTGATCGGCCCGTCCATGAAGCGGTCTTCGGGTTTGTATCCGGCCTGCAGCGCGGCGAGATAGACCATCGGCTTGAAGGCGGAGCCGGGCTGGCGCAACGCCTGGGTCGCGCGGTTGAACTGGCTCTGCGCGTATTCGACGCCGCCGACCAGCGCGCGCACCGCGCCGTCCGGCGCCATCGCGACCAGCGCCGCCTGGCGCGCGTTCAGCGCACCACCCTCCATGTCGAGCGCCAGCGCCACCTTGTCCTCGGCCAGGCGCTGCAGGCGCGGGTCGAGGGTGGTCACCACCACGAGGTCGCGGTCGGTGAAGCCGACGAAGCCCTGCACCTGGTCCATCACCCAGTCGGCGAAGTAGCGGCCGATCGGGCCGGTGTTGGCGATCGAGGTCGGCCGCTTCGCACTCGGCCGCGCCTGATCCGCCTGGCTCGCCTCGAGGAAGCCGGCGTCGACCATGTTGGCGAGGACCTGGCGCGTGCGCCGCTCGGCCGTGTCGGGATCGGCGATCGGGTTGAAGCGCGACGGCGCCTTGAGGATCCCGGCCAGCATGGCCGATTCCCACAGATCGAGCTGGCGCGCCGAGACGCCGAAATACTTGCGCGCCGCTGCATCGACGCCGTAGGTGCCGGCGCCGAGATAGACGCGGTTCAAATAGAGCGTGAGGATCTGCGCCTTGGTGAACTTGCGCTCGAGCCACAGCGCCAGGATCGTTTCCTGCACCTTGCGCTTGAGCGTGCGCTCGGAGGTGAGGAACAGGTTCTTGGCGAGTTGCTGCGTGATGGTCGAGCCGCCCTGGCGCACCGAACCGGCGCGCAGATTGGCGATCGCGGCGCGGGCGAGGCCGATCGGGTCGATGCCGGGATGCGACTGGAAGCGGCGGTCCTCGGTCGCCATCACCGCGAGCGGCAGGGTCGTCGGCAGCTCGTCGAGCCGCAGGGTCTCGCCGACCAGGTCGCCATACGTGGCGAAGACGGTGCCGTCGGCAGCCGCCAGCGTGATCGCCGGCCGGCGCGTGGGCGCTTCGAGCGAGCGGATGTCGGGCAGGTCGTAGGCGTAGTAGGCGGTGACGCTGGCGCCGGCGATCGCGACCCAGACCAGCAGCACGGCCGACCAGTAGACCAGGCGCCGGAGCCAGCGCCGGCGCGGCCGCTTCGCCCGGCCCGGACCGTTGCCGCCGCGGTCTTCGCGCACGATGTCGATGTCCCTGGAGTCGCGCCGGGGCCTGCCTGCCATGAAGCGCTTTCTTACGGGCTAATTGTGGCGAAATCTATGCGATTGTAACGGCCTGCCGTCAAAACATGAGGTTGCCCATGCAGACCCTGATGCCGTTGGCCGAGCGGATCGCCCGCCGCCTGACCGAGCGGCGGGAGACCGTCGCGATCGCCGAATCCTCGACCGGCGGGCTGGTCGCGGCCGCCCTGGTCGCCATCCCCGGCGCCTCGGCCTATTTCCTGGGCGGGGCCGTCATCTATACGGGGGCAAGCCGCGCCGGGCTGCTTGGCATCCAGCCGTCCGACCTCGAGGGCATGCGACCCTCGACCGAGCCCTATGCCGCGCTGATGGCCGAGCGCATGCGCGCCCGGCACGGCGCGGTCTGGGCCCTGGGCGAGACAGGCGCCACCGGCCCGACCGGGAACCGCTACGGCGACGCCGCCGGACATTGCTGCATCGCCCTCGCCGGCCCGGCCACGCGGGTCGCGACGATCGAGACCGCGAGCGCCGACCGCCAGGCCAACATGCGCCGCTTCGCGCTGCGCGCGCTGGAGCTGCTGGACAAGGCGATCGCCGCGGCCTGATCGCCGCCACGGCTACTTGTCGAAGCTCGTCAGCGTGTCGCCCGGGTCGGCGACGATCACCGCCAAGAGGCGCGCAGGCTCGGTCGTGCTGGCATCGGCGCTGACGACGTGGTGCGCGCCGGGACCTTCGGTCCAGAACTCGCCGGCCTTGTAGACCTTTTCCGGCCCGCCTTCGACCTGGGAGCGGATCGCGCCCTGGAGCACATAGGCGAAGATGAAGCCGGACTTGGCATGGCGGTGCGACTTGGACGCGCCGCCCGGCGCGTAGTCGACAACCACGGCAGTCATGGTCTTGCCCGGAACATTCGGCAGGTCTTGCGCGAACGCGCGAGTGACGTGATCGCCCTCGGCCAGCGCCACTGCTGGCAGCATGGCGAGCGCGGCCGCCGTCACGGCCGTTGCGATCCGCCGCATGTCACGCGCTCTTCTTCAGCGCCGGCGCCTCGGCGCCGACCGGATGCTGGCTGCGCAGGCCGATGGCGAGCCGGTTCCACAGGTTGATGAGGCCGATCAGCACGGTCAGGTTGGTCAGCTCGTCGTCCTTGAAGTGCTGGCGCACCTCGGCGAACACGTCGTCGGGCGCGTGCGTCTCGGCGATCAGGGTCAGCGCCTCGGCCCAGGCGAGCGCCGCGCGCTCGCGCGGGCTGTAGACCGGCGGCTCGCGCCAGGCGTTCAGCAGGTAGATGCGCTGCTCGGTCTCGCCGTCCTTGCGCATGTCCTTGCTGTGCATGTCCAGGCAATAGGCGCAGCCGTTGATCTGCGAGGCCCGCATCTTCACCAGCTCGATCAGGCTCATCTCCAGGCCGCAGCCGCGGATGTAGGTCTCGACGCCGACCACGGCCTGGTAGGCGCCGGGAGCGGCTTTGGGGGCATTGATGCGTGCCTGCATGGCCGTCTCTCCTTCGGGTTCCTGTCTTGCGATGGGCAGGAGCTTGGCCGCATCTTGGCCTAGAATATAGGGCCAAGACTTGCTCAAACGACTAGGCCATATCATGTCCAAGGCCGACCTCGTCCTGGACCGGCGCAGCGACGTGCCGTTCCACCGCCAGATCTACGAGCGCGTGCGCGACGCGATCGCGCGCGGCACGCTCAACCCGGGCGACCGGCTGCCGTCGGCGCGCAGCCTGGCCAACCAGCTCGGCACGGCGCGCGGCACGGTCGATACCGCCTATGCCGTGCTGGCCGGCGAGGGGTACATCGTCGCCCGCGGCGCCGCCGGCACGATCGTGGCGCCGGCGCTCAAGTCGCCGGCGATCGCGGCGCTGCAGGCGAAGCCGACTGCCGTGCCGCGCCTGCTGGACTCGCCGGTCGACATCGCGCCGGGCACGGTGATGCCGTTCCAGATGGGCCTGCCGGCGCTCGACGCCTTCCCGCGCAAGCTATGGACGCGGCTGGCGGCGCGCCACGCGCGCCACCTGTCGCCGGCGACGATGGCCTACACGGATGGCGCGGGACACGCGCCATTGCGCGCGGCGGTCATGCGCTACCTGGCGGTGGCGCGCGGCATCGTCTGCACGCCGAACCAGGTCCTGTTGACGGCGGGCTATCACGGCGCGGTCGGCCTGATCAGCCGCAGCCTGCTCGATCCCGGCGACCGGGTCTGGTTCGAGGATCCCGGATTCCACCTGGCGCGGCGGTCGCTCGAGATGGCCGGCGCGCGCATCGTGCCGGTGCCGGTCGACGGCGACGGCATCGACGTCGGCGCCGGCATCGAGCGCGCGCGGCGGGCGCGCTTCGCCGTGGTCACGCCGTCGCACCAGATGCCGCTCGGCGTGGCGCTCAGCCTGTCGCGGCGGCTGGCGCTGCTGGCCTGGGCACGCGACGCCGGCGCCTGGATCATCGAGGACGATTACGACAGCGAGTACCGCTACACCGGCCGGCCGCTGCCGGCGCTCAAGAGCCTGGATCGCGACGGGCGCGTGCTCTATGTCGGCACGTTCAGCAAGGTGCTGTTCCCCGGCCTCAGGCTCGGCTACCTGGTCGTGCCGGAAGACCAGGCGCGCCGCTTCGCCGCCGTCGCGGGCGCGCTGCAGCCCGACCGTGCGGCGCTGGTCGAGGCCACCGTCGCCGACTTCATGCGCGAAGGGCATTTCGCGCGCCACATCAGGCGGATGCGCGCGCTCTATGCCGAGCGCCGGCTGGCGCTGGCCCGTGCGCTCGACGCGGTCTTCGCCGGGCGGCTGAAGATCGGACTCGGCGCCGGTGGCATGCATCTCATGGCCCGCCTCGACGGCGACGACGACGTCACGGCGGTGGGCAAGGCCTTGTCCTACGTGCTCGCGCCCGAGGCGCTGTCGCGCATGGCGATCGAGGCCGATTGCGGCCGGGCGCTGCTGCTGAGCTTCACGAACATTCCCGCGCAGCAGGCGCAGGCGCAGGCACGGCGGCTCAAGGAGGCGATCGGTTAGGGCTGCTACGCCCCGAGCTCCGCCAGGTCGCGGTAGAGGTCCAGCGCCTCCGGGTTCGCCAGCGCCTCCTTGTTCTTGACCGTGCGGCCGTGCACCACGTCGCGCACCGCGAGCTCGACGATCTTGCCGCTCTTGGTGCGCGGTATGTCGGCGACCTGGACGATCTTGGCCGGCACGTGGCGCGGCGTGGTGTTGCGGCGGATCTGGTCGCGGATCTTCTTCTGCAGGGCCTCGTCGAGCGCGACGCCGGGGCGCAGGCGCACGAACAGCACGACGCGCACGTCGCCGTCGGCCCAGTCCTGGCCGATCACGATGCTCTCGACCACCTCGTCGAGCTGCTCGACCTGGCGGTAGATCTCGGCGGTGCCGATGCGCACGCCGCCGGGATTGAGCACGGCGTCGGAGCGGCCGTGGATGATGAGGCCATCGCGCGGCGTGATCTCGATGTAGTCGCCGTGGCACCAGATGTTCTTGAAGCGGCCGAAATAGGCGGCGTGGTATTTCTCGCCGCTCTGGTCGTTCCAGAAATAGATCGGCATGCAGGGGAACGGCTTGGTGCAGACTAGCTCGCCCTTCTCGCCGCGCACCGGCTTGCCGTCGTCGTCGAACACGTCGACCGCCATGGCGAGGCCGCGCTGCTGGATCTCGCCGCGATAGACCGGCCCCGTCGGGTCGCCCAGCACGAAGCACGAGATGATATCGGTGCCGCCGCTGATCGAGGCGAGGTGCAGGTCCTTCTTGATCGACCGGTAGACGAAGTCGAACGACTCCGGCACCAGCGGCGAGCCGGTCGATGTCATCGTCTGCACGGTCTTGAGCATGTGCGTCTCGATCGGCTTCAGGCCCGCCTTGTTCACGGCGTCGATGTACTTGGCCGAGGTGCCGAACAGCGTCATCGCTTCGGCGTCGGCGTAGTCGAACAGGATGTTGCCGGAGGGATGGAACGGGTTGCCGTCATAGAGCAGCAGCGTCGCCTCGGACCCCAGCGCCGAGATCAGCCAGTTCCACATCATCCAGCCGCAGGTGGTGAAGTAGAACACGCGGTCGCCGCGCTTGATGTCGCAATGCAGCCGGTGCTCCTTCAGATGCTGCAGCAGCGTTCCGCCGGCGCCGTGCACGATGCATTTCGGCACGCCGGTCGTGCCCGACGAGAACATGATGAACAGCGGATGGTCGAAGGGCAGGCGCTCGAAGGCGATGTCGCCGCCGGGATGGCCGGCAAGGAAATCGGCGAGCGTCACCGTGCGCTCGATCCCGCCGACGTTCGGCGTCGGATTCGTGTACGGCACGACGACGGCCTTCTTCACGCTCGGCAGCTTGGCGAGGATCGCCGGCAACTTGTCGATGGTCGCGAAGGTCTTGCCCCCGTAGAAATATCCGTCGGCGCAGATGAGTACCGTCGGCTCGATCTGCCCGAAGCGGTCGAGCACGCCCTGCACGCCGAAATCGGGCGAGCAGGACGACCAGATCGCGCCGACGCTGGCGGCCGCCATCATCGCCATGGCGGTCTCGGGCAGGTTCGGCAGGTAGCCGGCGACGCGGTCGCCCGGCTTGACGCCCTCGGCCTTCAAGGCCCGGGCCAGGCGCGAGACCGTTTCGTAGACCTCGCCCCAGGTCAGCGACCGCTTCACCTTGTCCTCGCCCCAGAACACCATGGCCTGGCCGGAGTCGCGCCGGCGCAGCAGGTTCTCGGCGTAGTTCAGCCTGGCGTCGGGGAAGAACCTGGCGCCGGGCATTTTCGACCCGTTGACCAGCGCGCGCGTGCCGCGCGTCTCGGCGATCACGCCGGCGAAGTCCCACAGCGAGGTCCAGAACTTGCCCGGCTGCTCGACCGACCAGCGCCACAGCGACTTGAAGTTGCGGTGCCTGACACCCCAATCCTGCTCGACCTGGGCCATGAAGACGGCGAGATTCGAGGCGGCGATGCGCACCAACGAGGGCTGCCAGAGCGGTTTGACAGCGGGACGCTTCGGCCGGGCGGACGCCCGGGTGCGCGCCGCGACGGGCCGACGCAGCTTCGCCGCCGCATGGGACGCCTTCTTGACGGTTCGCTTGGCCGATCTGCCGGCGCGGCGGCTCGCCTTGGCCATGACTTTTCTCCCCTGTCGGCGGCGCGCGACGCCGTCCCTGGAATTCATGAATAAGCCCTAAACCCGCCCGCTCGCAACCGCGCCTCCGCCATCCCGCGCCAAGCAACCCTGCCCTGCGCTAAGCGAAGTAGGCCCGCGGCCATGGCACCGCTATCTTTTGCATCATGCCAGCATCGGACGAGGTTGCGCCGCCGGCGCGCCGGGCCATCCTGCGCGACCTGTCGCCGGCGACGCGGGGTGCGCTGCTGATGATTTGCGCCGCCGTCGTGTTCTCGGCCATGAACACGATCATCCGCGTGCTCGCGGCCGAGCTGCCGGCCTTCGAGATCGCCTTCTTCCGCAATTTCTGCGCGCTGATCTTCATGCTGCCCTGGGTCGCGCGCTATGGCATGTCGAGCCTCCGGACCGAGCGGATCAAGCTATACTCGATGCGGGCGCTCGCCGGCCTCGCGTCGATGCTCTGCTGGTTCACGGCGGTGACCCTGATCCCGCTGGCCGAGGCGACGGCGCTGAGCTTCACCGGCCCGATGTTCGCGACCGCCGGCGCGGCGCTGCTGCTGCGCGAGACGGTCGGCTGGCGGCGCTGGGGCGCCGTGGTGATGGGATTCGTGGGCGTGCTGATCATCGTGCGGCCGGGCGCGGTCGACCTCTCCTTCGGGGCCAGCCTGGCGCTCGCCTCGGCCGTGTTCATGGCGGCCGGCTCGCTGCTGGTGAAAACGCTTTCGCGCACCGAGCCGACCGGCGCGATCGTGTCCTACATGGTGATCTACCTGGCGCCGCTGTCGCTGATCCCGGCGCTGTTCGTCTGGGTGTGGCCGCCGATGAGCACCTGGCCCTATCTTGCCGCGCTGGGGCTGCTCGGCGCGATCGCGCATCTCTGCTACACCGGCGCACTCGCCGCGGCCGATGCCTCGGCGGTTATGCCGCTCGACTACATGCGCCTGCCGGCCGTGGCGTTGTTCGCCTATGCGATGTTCGCGGAGGTGCCGACCGTGTGGACCTGGGCCGGGGCCGGCGTGATCATCCTGGCCAGCACCTACATCGCCCAGCGCGAGATGCGCCTGCGACGCCAGCGCGCGCCGGCCGTGGCGGCACCCTGACCCGGATGACCGTGCGCGAGCTCGGCACCGGGTTGTCGACGGCGGGCCGTCGCTGGCGCGGGCTTTCGGCCAACACGCGGGCGATCCTGTGGATGCTGCTCGGCACGGCGATGTTCGCGACCATGACCGCGCTGATCAAGGCGCTGGCGGCGCATTACGACAGTTTCCAGATCTCGTTCTTCCGCTCGTTCTTCGCCTTCCTGGTGTTCCTGCCGGTCGGCTTGATCCAGGGCCTGCCGGCGCTGCGCACGTCCTGCCCGATGCTGCACATCCGCCGCGGCCTGGTCGGCACCAGCTCGATGCTGACGGGCTACTATTCGGTCGCGCACCTGCCGCTGGCGCTGTCGACCTCGATCAGCTTCGCCGCGCCCCTGTTCCTGGTGGTGCTCGCGGTGCTGGCGCTGGGCGAGATCGTCGGCTGGCGGCGCTGGCTCGCGACCGCGATCGGCTTCCTCGGCGTGGTGGTCATGATGCGGCCGGGCCAGGGCATCGACCCGGCGGCGCTGGTGGGGCTGGCGGCGGCCGCGCTGTCGGCGACCTCGGTGGTGCTGACGAAGAAGATGCCGGTCAGCGAGCGGCAGATCACGATCCTGATCTGGGCAACGCTGGTGAGCTCGGTCGCCTGCCTGCCCTTCGCGCTGTGGCGCTGGTCGACGCCCGACCTGGCCGATTTCTGGCTGCTCGCCTCTGTCGGGCTGGTCGGCGCGGCGGGCCAGGCGATCTGGCTGCATTCCTACCGCCTGGGCGAGGTTTCCGTCGTCGGCCCCATCGACTATACGCGGCTGATCTTCGCCACCATCATCGGCTTCCTGTGGTTCGGCGAGTGGCCGGACACCTGGACCATGCTGGGCGCGGCCATCATCGTCGCCAGCACCGCCTATATCGCCCATCGCGAGGCGCGCCTGCGGCGAAACATCCCACGCGGCCCCGGCGTCGCTTAGGTCTCTTGCGCCGCCGGCCGCGGCGTTGCACCAATAGGCCATGGCCGTTGACCCGCCCAGCCTCCTGAACGACCTGTGGTACTTCGCGCTCTCCGGCGCCGGCCTCAAGCGCGGCAAGTTCGTGCCGCGCATGATCATGGACGAGCCGATGCTGATCGGGCGCGATGCGGACGGCCAGGTCTTCGCGCTCAGCGACGTGTGCCCGCATCGCGGCATGCCGCTGAGCGAGGGCCGCTTCGACGGGCGCGAGGTCGAGTGCTGCTACCACGGCTGGCGCTTCGACCGCGGCGGTCGCTGCACCGCGATCCCCTGGCTGGTCGACGGCAGCGAGATCGAAGTCTCCCGCATCAAGGTGCGGCGCTTCCCCGCGCGCGAGCATCTCGGCAATGTCTGGGTCTATGTCGGCGATCCGGACAAGGCGGAGGATTCCCTGCCGGAGCTGCCGCCGCTGCCCGCGATCGGCGTCGCGGCGCCGAACCTGTCGGTCGAGATGAACTTCGACTGCCACGTCGACCAGGCGGTGATCGGCCTCATGGACCCGGCGCACGGTCCGTTCGTGCACAGCGCCTGGTGGTGGCGGCCGAACCGCGAGATGCAGGTGAAGGAGAAGGAATTCGAGCCCGCGCCCTTCGGCTTCCGCATGAAGCGGCACAAGCCGGCCAGCAACTCGCGTGCCTACTACCTGTTCCTCGGCGGCCAGCCGGAGACCGAGATCACCTTCCGCCTGCCGGGCGTGCGCGTCGAGCACGTGCACGCCGGGCGCTACGACGTGGTGCAGATGACGGCGGTGACGCCGATCGACGAGAAGACCACGCGCATCAACCACCAGATCTACTGGACCGTGCCGTGGCTGAACGCGCTGAAGCCCTTCCTGCTGCACATCGCCTACCGCTTCATCGACCAGGACCGCGTGATCGTCGCCAAGCAGCAGCGCGGCCTCAAGCACCAGCAGCCCATGCTGCTGGTGCGCGACGCCGACACGCTGGCGCGCTGGTACTTCCGCCTGAAGAAGGAGTTCGCCGCCGCCGCGGCGGAGGGCCGCGCGTTCGTCAACCCGGTCGAGGCGACGGTGCTGCGCTGGCGGAGCTGAGCGGTCGGTGGCGCCGGTATTCTTCATCCTTCGAGACGCTCTCCTGAGCTTGGCGAAGGGGCGCTCGCTCGTCGGGATGACGCGTTAAATCCGGGCTCAAGAAGATCGCGTGAACCTGAGGTGCCCGCGTCAGCGTGCCTCGAAGGATGAGAAATGCGGTGTCGCAGGCGACGCCTTTTCGGCCTACCCCTGCACCGAATACCCGCCGTCGACCGGGATCGCCGTGCCGGTGACGAAATCCGATGCGCGGCTGGCGAGGAACACGGCGACGCCCGACAAATCGTTGGGCTCGCCCCAGCGCCCGGCCGGCGTGCGCGCCAGCACACGCTCGTGCAGGCCCTGCACCTGCTGGCGGCCGCGCCGCGTCAGCTCGGTGTCGATCCAGCCGGGCAGCACGGCATTGACCTGGATGTTGTCCTTGGCCCAGGCAGTCGCCAGCGCCCTGGACATCTGCACGATGCCGCCCTTGCTGGCGGCATAGGCGGCGGTGAAGGACGCGCCAAAGATCGACATCATCGAGCCGATGTTGATGATCTTGCCGCCGCCTGCCTTTTTCATCGCCGGATAGGCCGCCTGGCTGCAGGCGAAGGCGCCGGTCAGGTTGACCTCGATGACCTGGCGCCATTCCGCGATGTCGTATTCCTCGGGCTGCTTGCGGATGTTCATGCCGGCATTGTTGACGAGGATGTCGAGCCGACCGAAGCGCTCGATCGTCGCGTCGATCATCGCCTTGCAGCTCGCCGTGTCGGCCATGTCGACGGGAACGAAGGCGCTGTCGACGCCCATTCCCTTGAGCTCGGCGACCGCCGCGTCCGCTTTCTTCTTGTCGCGCGCAGCGACGGCGATGACGGCGCCGGCGCCGGCGAGGCCGCGCGCCATGCCGAGACCGATCCCGCCGTTGCCGCCGGTGACGATCGCCACGCGGCCCTTCAGATCGAACAGAGCAGACACGTTCTTCCTCCTGCTTGGTCCAACGGGTTCAATGGTTCCTAGTACCAACTTTCAGAAATGGCTGATACGAAAATGCTAGGGAAATTCGAATCAGCCATTTCTGAAAGTTGGTACTAGGCTCGGACGATCGCTTCCGCCAGCTCGCCGGCGATCGCATCCGGCGGCTTCGTCACGTCCGCGACGATCGGCCGCTCGTCCGCAGCGGGCTCCTCGAGCGCGGCGAACTGGCTCGGCAGCAGGCTGGCGGGCATGTAATGCCCGGAGCGCTTGCCGATGCGCGCGCCGATTACCGCCCGCGAGCCCTTGAGATAGGCGCGCCGCACGTCGGGGCGGCCGCCGATCAGGACGTCCCGATAGGCGCGCTTGAGGGCCGAGCAGGCGATCACGAGCCCGCGCCGGTCGCGGCGCGCCGCGTCGATTCGGCGCGCGATGGAAGCGAGCCAAGGCCAACGGTCCGCGTCCGTCAGCGGCGCGCCGCGCGACATCTTCTCGATGTTGGCCCTGGGATGGAACTCGTCGCCCTCGGCGAAGGGAACCCGCAGGCGCTCGGCCAGGCGCTTGCCCACGGTGGTCTTGCCCGAGCCGCTGACGCCCATGACCACCACCACCGGCGGTGCGGTCATGCTTCGCTGCCGTCGAGGTGGAAGCGGCCGGGCCGGTCGGTGCGCTCGAAGCCATGCGCGCCGAAGCGGTCGCGCTGCACCTGGATCAGCGCGGTCCACAGGCGGGTGTCGCCATAGGCGTCGTAGTAGGCCAGCGCCGAGGACAAGCACGGCATGGCGACGCCGTGCAGCGCGCCGATCGACACGACGCTGCGCAGCTCGAGCGCGCCGCGGGCGATCCGCTGGGCGATGGCGGCATCGAGCAGCAGCGTCGGCAGCCCCGGAGCGTTACGGAAAGCAAGCCCGACCTCGACCAGCGCCTTGGAGCGAACGATGCACCCGGCGCGCCAGACGCGCGCGACCTCCGCCAGGTCGGTGCCCCAGCCCTCGGCCGCGGCGGCGGCCGCGATCAGCGAGAAGCCCTGCGCGTAGGCGCACAGCGTGGCGGCGTCGAGCGCAGGCGCCAGCGCGGAGCCGAGCTCGGTGTCCATGTCGAGGATGGTCGGCGGCGGCCGCGTCGCGGCGATGGCGCGGCGATGCCCCTCGAGGCCGCTCAGGTGGCGCGCGAAGACCGCCTCGGCCAGGGTCGGCGCCGCGACGCCGAGCTCGAGCGCGGCGGCGGCGGCCCACTGGCCGGTGCCCTTCTGCCCGGCGCGGTCGCTGACCACGGCGATCATCGGCTCGCCGGTCAGCCGATCGCGCGCGCCCAGGAGCTCGGCGGTGATCTCGAGCAGGTACGAGCCCGTCGCGGCCTCGGCCCATTGCGCGACGCGCTCGGCGCATTCGGACGGGCCGAGGTCCAGCAGGCGCTCCATGGTAGTCCAGGTCTCGGCGATCAGCTGCATGACGGCGTATTCGATGCCGTTGTGGACCATCTTGACGAAATGCCCGGCGCCGTCGCCGCCCATCCAGCCGAGGCAGGGCCGGTTGTCGGCGCGCGCGGCGAGGCCCGAGAGCAGCGGCGCCGCCCGCTCGAAGGCGTCGCGCGGCCCACCGACCATGATCGAGGCGCCGTTGCGCGCGCCGTCCTCCCCGCCGGAGATGCCGACGCCGAGATACTCGACCCCGCGCGCCCGTGCGTCGGCGGCGCGGCGCTTGGTGTCGCGATAGTGCGAATTGCCGCCGTCGAGCACGAGATCGCCCGGCGCGAGCAAGGGCAGCAGCGGGTCCAGCACGGAGTCGACCGGCCGGCCCGCGTTGACCATCAGCAGCAGCACGCGCGGCGGCGCGAGCGCCCGCACCAGCGCCGCGAGGTCGTCGCAGGCGACGGTCGCGGGCACGTCGCCGCACAGGCGCTGCGCACGCTGGGCGTCCACGTCGTGGCAGGCGACCGCTCGCCCCTGGGTCGCGAGGTTGCGCGCCAGCGCGGCGCCCATGATGCCGACTCCCACCAGGCCGAGCGCGGGACCAGCCCCGCGGCCGAGCGGGGCCGCGCTCATGCGCGCGCCAACCCGGCCACGGCGCGATCGAACATCTCGAGCGCGCGCTTCAGCACCATCTCCTTCCAGTCGTCCTTGTCCTGGTAGAAGGCATCGCGGATCTGCCGCTTGATCTTCCTGCCCAGCGGCGAGGCCGGGTCGCCGTGCCGGTGGAGCCAGTTGTCGGCGCGCAGCGCCAGCAGCACGTCGGGCACCGGCTGGGTGCCGTACTCGAGCGCCATGCCGGTGACGGCGACCTGGGGCAGCTCGCGCTCCAGCCCCTCGCCCAGCGTGCCTACGACCACCGCCGAGGTCGAGTTGCCCTGCTCGGGGCTGGTGACCTGGTCGCCGTACCAGGCGCTGACGCGCGAGAAACCGGACGTGCCCGGCGCATGCATGCAGATCGGCTCGCCGTAGCCATAGGGCCCGAGCCCGGTGTGCAGATCGATGAAACCGACGTGCCTGCAGCGCGCGAGATGGCGGCGGCACAGCGCGAGGAAGGTGCGGCGCGACCAGGTGGGTACGGTGCCGCCGAAGAACAGACCGCCCTTGTGCTTGTGCTGGCCGCGGCTGATCGCCGACTGCAAGGCGAAGTCGCCATGCTTGTCGGCATAGGTCTGCAGACGCCGCGCGCAATCGGCCCGGGCCGCGTCGTCCCAGCGTTCGGGATCGAGCGCGGCGGCGATCTCGTCATAGGCGGGGTTTTCCGGCAATGGCCTGGTGAAATCGACGAAATTGCGGTTGAGGTCGACATTGTCGTCGGTCACGCGGCGGAGCCAAGCGAAACCGTGCGGGTTGATCGCGTGGATCACCAATGCGCCGATCCCCGGCGGCAGGCGCCCGGGCCCGCCCGTCTCGATCCAGCCGACCTCCGCGCCCGAGCCGCAGAAGCCCTCGACCCCGTGCGTGCCCGACACCAGCAGCAGGGCGCGCGAAGGGTCCTTCGGCCCGAACCAAGCCGCGTCGGTCGCAAGCGACCCGCCGTCGGGCCCCTTTCCGGGGTTGGCCTCGGTGCTGGGAATACCGCCGGCCTTCGCAACTGCAGCACGGAATTTCTCGCGCGCCGCCTGGTACGTGTCGGAAAAATAGCGGCTGGCGCTCATGGCCGGAACGTGACCTCGTGAGGCGTGCGCGCCGCTTGGCAAGCGGCTCTGCAACCTATCATACTCGATTCGATGATGCGCAAGCCGGTTGTGACGGCGTTCCTGGTCGCGCTGGCGGTCGCCATCCTGGCCGCGACCGGCGGGGTGCGGGCCGATCAGATGGATTCGCGCCTGCCGGAGCTGTTCGACCGCCTCAAGTCCGCGGACTCGCTGCGCGAGGCCCGCGTGCTGGAAGCCGCGATCTGGACCATCTGGACCGAGACCGACGACGACGACGTCGGGCTGCTGTTCCGGCGCGGCATGGAGGCCATGGCCAACGACACGCCGGACGACGCGCTCAAGTACTTCACCGAGGTCACGCGCCGCGCGCCCGACTTCGCCGAAGGCTGGAACAAGCGCGCCACGATCCGCTTCGTCATGGGCGACTTCCCAGGCTCGGTCGAGGACGTCGAGCGCACGCTCGCGCTCGAACCGCGCCATTTCGGCGCGCTGTCGGGCCTCGGCCTCATCAACCTCGCGCTCGGCCGGGAGACCGCCGCGCTCAAGGCATTCGAAGCGGCCATGGCGGTTAACCCGTTCTTCCCCGGCGTGCGCGAGCGGGTGAAGGAACTGCGCGAGAAGCTCGGCGGCAAGCCGACCTGAGCCTGCCGATCGGTCCCCCGACATTCCGGAGAAGAGCATGCCGTCACGCGTTGAAACGTCCACGCCGGCGAACACGCCGACGCCGATCGGTCCCTACAATCACGTCGCCAAGGTCGGCCAGTTCATCACGATCGGTGGCACCGCCGGAGTCGATCCGGCGACCGGCCGGCTGGCCGGGCCCGACGTGAAGGCACAGACCCGGCAGATCCTGAAGTCGTTCCGGGTGATGCTCGAGTCGGTCAATTCCGACCTGGAGCATGTCGTCCACGTCAATATCTTCCTCAAGGAGATGCGGGACTTCGAGGCGATGAACGAGGCCTACGTGGAAGCCATGGGCGCGCATCGGCCGGCGCGCACGGTGATCGGCGTCAGCGAGCTGCCCAAGCCCGGCGTGCTGCTGACCATGAACCTCACCGCCGTGACACGGAGCTAGCCGATGGGCAACCTGCCGGACCATGTGCCGCCGCGCCGGGCACGGCGTTCGCGCCGTAGCGTCGAGGCGGATGGCGCGCTCGGCAGGCTTGCTGCGGGCGGACAGCGACGGGCCCGGCGACGAGCCCGGCCGCAAAGCTGCCGCTACTTCATCGCCGTGCGGACGACGGGCAGCGCCGTCGAGTTGCTGGTCAGGCTTTTCAGCTTGCCGATCAGGCCCGGCACGTTGCTGACGCCGGCGCGCTCGAACTCGCCGCGGTAGTGGATCACCAGGCTGTAGCCGTCGACCTCGACGTCGTTGATGCTCGGCTTCCCGGCCTTGTTGTGCAGGCGCCAGTCGACGTTGAGCGGCTTGTCGGCCGTCACGGCGGTGTTGACCTTGATGTCGCCGTTCGGCTGCGGCTTCAGCTGGCCGATGGCGAAGCTGTTGACCTTGGTGCTGCCGAACCGCTCGATCGCGACATCGATGACATAGGCGGCGAAGAGCTGCGTGAACTCTTTCTTGTCGTTCTGGCTCACCGTGCGCGCCATCTTGCCGAGGGTCTGCAGCGCCATAGCCTCGAAGTCCATGGCCTCGAGCATGATGGCGGTGAAGGCGGCGTTGCGCGCCTTGGCGTCGCCCTGCTGCGACAGGACCGACACGGTGCGGTTGCCCATCTCGCGGATGAAGTTGGTTGCCTCGTCGGGCGTGATCGTGGGGCCTTTCGGCGCCGAGCGCTTGATCTTGTCCTGGGCGTAGGCCCGGCCGATCAGGGCGCCGCTCTCCCCGACCGGCCCGGGAACGGCGGCGAGAACGGCAATCGCGGCAACGGCGGGCAAGACCGCGCGGCGAAGCGACGAAACGATGCGATGCACGGGCAACTCCCCATAATGTGCACGAACGGGCGGCCGGCACGCGCGCAAGTATAGCGAAAACCGAAGCCGGCTCCAGTGTCGGCGGCGGCCGAGCTTGTCCGCCGCCCGTGACAACTTGCCCGGCCGGGCACCCGAGCGGCCCATGCCGGCGGCAGGGATCGGACGGTGGCAAGCAGGGTCGTCCACGGGCCCCCCTTCGGGGTCCCCGGCCAAGCCGGCCTGTCCGACCGGCGTGGCCCGCCGGACAGGCCTACATGTCGGAGCGGCCGGCGAGAACCGGTCGGGCTATGCGTCCGTTCCCGCGCGCGCAGGGCCTACCGCCTCGAGCACGGCGCCGAGCCGCGCGCGCGCCTCGCGCCACTCCCGGCGTCCGATCAGGCCGACCATGCGATCTTGCGCTTCCGACCACATCCGACGCGCCTGCGCAAGGCGCTCCCGGCCCACGGGCGTGAGCTCGATCAGCTTCACGCGCTGATCCGCCTGCGGCAGCCGGCGGATCAGGCCGTCGTTCTCGAGCACCTTGAGCGCGCGCGCAAGCGTGGTCTGATCGGCATGCAGCGATTCGACCAGCGCGGCGGCGCTGACCGGGCCAAGACGGTTGAGGCGGCTGAGCAGGCTGTATTGTGTGACCCGCAGGCCCGACGACCGCATCGCGTCGTCGTAGATCTGCGTCACCGCGCGCGTCACCATGCGCAACGCGCCGCACACGCATTCGGGCAGATCGCAGGGATCCGGCGCCTCCGCCGGTTTGCGTCCTTCCCGCTCATGCGTCCGTGAATGTGTCGGTCGCGCCATGGTGACAATCCGGCGATTGACCGCGCCAGCCTATTCCATGTATACGCATGTTTCTTCCGTCGATCAAGGGTCATCGTGTGATGTGGCGTGCTCCCGCCTTCGTACTTTCCGTCGCTTGCGTGATGCTGGCGCTCAACATGGGCGTGCGCGGCGGGTTCGGCCTGTTCCTCCGGCCGATCAGCCACGAATACGGCTGGCCGCTCGAGGTGTTCTCGCTGGCGATGGCGATCCAGGCGCTGGTCTGGGGCCTGAGCCAGCCGGTCGCGGGCGCGCTGGCGGACCGCTTCGGCACGCTGCGCGTGGTCGTGCTGAGCGGCCTCGCCTATGCCGGCGGCGTGGTGATGATGGCCGTGGCGACGACGCCGGTCCTGATGTATCTCGCGAGCTTCGTCGTCGGCGTGGCGATCAGCGGCACGTCCTTCGGTGTCGTGTTCGGCCCCGTCGCGCGCGCGACGCCGGTCGACAAGCGCTCGACGGCGCTGGGCATCGCCACCGCCGGCGCGTCGTTCGGCATGTTCGTGGGACCGATCCTGACCGAGCGCTTCATCGCGTATTTCGGCTGGATCGGCGCGCTTTACGCACTCGCCATCCTCGTCGCGCTGACCGTGCCGCTGGCGCCGGTGCTGGCGGGCGGGCGGGCGGCACCCGCCGCGGGCGGCCCCGCGCCCGCGCCGCAGACCTTGCGCGCGGCGCTGGCCGAGGCAAGCGCGCATTCCGGCTTCTGGTACCTGACGGCGGGCTTCTTCGTGTGCGGCTTCCACGTGACGTTCATCGCCACGCATCTACCCGCCTTCATCGCCACCTGTGGCCTGCCGGCCGCGGTCGGCGGCTGGTCGCTGGCGCTGGTGGGGCTGTTCAACATCGTCGGCAGCTACGGCGCCGGCGTCATGGGCGGCCTGTGGCGCAAGAAGTACCTGCTCTCCTGGATCTACGCCGGCCGTGCCGCCGTGATCGCGCTGTTCATGGTCCTGCCCAAGACCGAGCTGGTCGTGCTGGCCTTCGCCGGCGCCATGGGTCTTTTGTGGCTGTCGACCGTGCCGCTGACCTCGGGCCTCGTGGCGCAGATCTTCGGGCCGCAGCACATGGCGACCTTGTTCGGCATCGTGTTCGTCAGCCACCAGGTCGGCTCGTTCCTCGGCGGCTGGCTGGGCGGCGTCGCGTTCGACAAGACCGGCAGCTACGACCTGATGTGGATCATCTCGATCCTCTTGGGCCTGGGCGCCGCGGTCCTGCACATGCCGATCGGCGACCGCCCGGTGGCGCGGCTGGCCACTGCAAAGGCGGCATAGGAATACGACGAGCCACAGGGACGCAGAGACGGAGATAGAGAGGATTCCTGCTGCGCGATCTTCGGTCGCGCCCGAAGAATCCCCTTCTTCTTTCCTCGCCTCTGTGTCTCTGTGTCTCAGTGGTGAAGTCGCTTCTTTCCGCGTTCGTGCTGTTGTCGCTCGCGTCGCCCGCCGCGGCGCAACTGACCCTGCAGATCAACAACCACACCTGCGGCGTGCTGGACGTGCTGCTGGCCGACGCGCCGGGCTGCGCGCCGCACGTCCCCGGCTGCACGGTTCAGGCGCGCAACGGGTACTCGACCAAGTTCGTGGTCCGCCATCCCTATCGCACCGGATATTTCCGTCTCGCCATGCAGGGCCAATGCAGGGGCGGGCATGCCGCGATCGTCGCCGGCTGGTGCGACATCGAGATCAAGACGGTCTGGCCGCCCTTGCCCGGCGAGCCCTACGACTGGCGCGAGCGCGCCGGGACGCAATCGCTGGGCCCGCCCTATACCGAGCCCTATCCCGGCGACTTCAATTTCGCGATCCCCGGCCCCGCCTCGCTCCTGACCATCCACATCTACCAAGGCATCTGCGACGAGCAGGCCGGCGAGCGGCGCTGCGAGGTGTTCTGCCGCGTCGAGCAGCAGCAGTAACCAGAGGACAGGGATCAGAAATCGGGGATCAGACGAAAAACGATCTGATCCCTGATCCCTGTCATCTGTCCTCTGATACCCAGGCGATGCGGATCAGGTTGGTGGCGCCGGGCGTGCCGAAGGGGACGCCGGCGGTGACGACGATGCGGCTGCCGGGCTTGGCGAAGTCGTCCTGGCGGGCGATCGTGCAGGCCTTCTCGACCATCTCGGCCAGGTTGTCGATGTCCGGCGTCTCGACCGCGTGCATGCCCCAGACCACGGCCATGCGCCGCGCCGTGTCGAGCTTCGAGGTGAGGCACAGGATCGGCACCTCCGGGCGCTCGCGCGCGGCGCGCAGCGCGGTCGATCCCGAGGTCGTGTAGGTGACGATGGCGGCGGCACGGATCGTGTGCGCGACCTGGGCCGCCGCCTTGGTGATGGCGTCGGCCGCGGTCTCCTCGGGCTCGGGATGCTGCGCGTCCATGATGCGGCGATAGGAGGGCTCCTGCTCGGTGCGCGCGACGATGCGGTCCATCATCCTGACCGCCTCCACCGGGTAGGCGCCCGAGGCCGATTCGGCCGAGAGCATCACCGCATCGGCGCCGTCGAACACGGCGGTCGCGACGTCCGACGCCTCGGCCCGCGTCGGCTGCGGCGACACGATCATCGATTCCAGCATCTGCGTCGCGACGACGACCGGTTTGCCCTTCTGCCGGCACATGGCGATGATGCGCTTCTGCAGGCTCGGCACGTCCTCGGGCGGCGACTCCACGCCCAGGTCGCCGCGCGCCACCATGATCGCGTCGGACTGCTCGACGATCTCCTCGAGCTTCTCGATTGCGGCGGGCTTCTCCAGCTTCACCATGATGGCGGCGCGCCCGGCGACAAGCCGGCGCAGCTCCGCGATGTCCTCGGGCCGTTGCACGAAGGACTGCGCCACCCAGTCGACGCCGAGGTCGAGGCCGAAGCGCAGGTCGCCCCGGTCCTTCTCGGTCAGGGGCTCGACCGGCAGGATGACGCCGGGGACGTTGACGCCCTTGCGGTCCGACAGCGTGCCGCCAACGGTGACGGTGCTCTCGGCGAAGCCCTCGCCGCTCGCCTCGACGCGCAGGCGCAGCTTGCCGTCGTCGAGCAGCAGCTCCGTGCCGGGCGTGAGCACGCTCAACACCTCCGGATGCGGCAGGGTCACCCGCGTGACGTCGCCGCGGCGGTCCTCGAGGTCGAAGCGGAAACGCTGCCCTTGGGTCAGCGTCACCTTGCCGTCCGCGAAGCGGCCGACGCGCAGCTTCGGCCCCTGCAGGTCCATCAGGATGCCGATCGGCCTGGACGTATCGCGCTCGAGCTGGCGGATCGCCTCGTAGCGCTGGCGATGGTCGGCATGCTCGCCGTGGCTGAAATTCAGGCGGAACACGTCGGCGCCGGCGCGGAAAAGCTCGGCAATGCGCTCCGGCGTCGAGCTGGCCGGGCCCAGGGTCGCGAGGATCTTGGTGTTTCTCTGCCGACGCATGCGCGGGCCAGACTACCCGCATGGCGCACGCCATGCCAATCGCGGGTTCAGGCCCGCCGTCCCGCGCATGAGGGGACTGCCGAGAAGCCGCGACGAACGGCGCGGCCAAATGGTCTAATCGCACCATGACCGACGCGGGCACGAAGCCGGCTGCGCGCTACGGCACGGCCATCACGGCCCTGGCGGCCACGACCTGGATCCAGGCGGTCGTGTCCTGGGCCATGTTGACCGTGCCCGTGTTCGCGCCCAGCGCCGCGGCCGAGCTCGATCTCTCGCCCAGCAAGGTCGGCTACTTCGCCGGCATCGCCTATGTCGGGGCGATGACCGGCGCCCTGCTGGGCGGCGGGCTCGTGCCGCGCTACGGCGCGATCTGGCTGAGCCAGGTCGGCCTCGTGATCTGCGCGCTGGCGCTGGCGCTGGCGACCAGCGGGATGCTGGCCCTGTTCGCGCTGGCCGGGCTGCTGTTGGGCATCGGTTACGGGCCGACCACGCCGGCAAGCTCGCATGTCTTGAGCCGCCACACGCCGCAGCGGCTCATGTCGCTGGTGTTCTCGATCAAGCAGACCGGCGTGCCGCTGGGCGGCGCGCTGGCAGGCGCGACCGTGCCGCCGCTGACGCTCGCATGGGGCTGGCGGGGTGCCGCGATCGGCGTGGGGCTGGCGTGCCTGGCGACCGTCCTGCTGGTGCATCCGACGCGCCGGCGGCTGGACGCCGACCGCAACCCCGACGAGCCGCTCCTGCGCGGCAGCCCGCTGGCACCTGTCCGGTTCGTGCTCGGACGCTCCGATCTGCGCGTGCTGGCGCTGACCTCGGTGGTCTTCGCGGCCATGCAGCAATGCCTGGGCGTATTCCTGGTCGTCTACCTCACGGGCGAGATCGGGCTCGGGCTGGTCACGGCCGGCCTGGTGCTGTCCTTCTCGCAGGGCGCCGGCATCGCCGGGCGCATCTTCTGGGGCTGGCTCGCCGACCGCCTGAAGCTCAGCCGGCCCATCCTCGGCGGCCTCGCCGTCGGCATGGCCGGCGCGAGCGCGGCCATGGCCCTGTGCGCGGCCGACTGGCCCATCGCGCTGATCGTCCTGGTTTCCTGCCTCTACGGCGTGACGGCGGTCGGGTGGAACGGCGTGCTGCTGGCCGAGGTGGCGCGCCTGGCGACCCCCCGCGAGGCCAGCCGCGCCACCGGCGGCACGCTGTTCATCACCTTCTTCGGCGTTGCCGTCGGACCGGCGCTGTTCGGCGAGATCGCCCGCCAGAGCGGCAGCTTCGTCCCCATGTTCCTGATTCTGGCCGCGCTGGCGGTGCCCTGCGCCATCAGCCTCCTATGGAACCGCGGGACCGTCTCGCGCGTTGCTTGAGCTTGAGCGGGGGGCGGGGACATGGCCGAGTACCGACCGATCACCTTCTATCACGCGCCGCAATCGCGCGCGATCATCGTGCATTGGATGCTGGAGGAGCTGGAGATTCCCTATCAGCTCCGCGTCTTGAACCTGCGGAAGGGCGAGAACAAGCGCGCCAGCTTCCTGGCCATCAACCCGATGGGCAAAGTGCCGGCGATCACGCACGGCGACGTCGCCGTCACCGAGACGGCGGCGATCTGCTGCTACCTGGCCGACGCCTTTCCCCAGGCCGGCCTCGCGATCGCGGTCGGCGATCCGCGCCGCGGCCCTTATCTCAAATGGCTGTTCTTCGCCGTCTCCACGTTGGAGCCGGCACTGACGGACCGCATGTACAAGCGCGAGCCGATCGCGCCCGTGGCGGCCTCGTACGGCGATTTCGACCACCTGCTGGGGGTCGTCGCCAACGCGGTCACGGTAGGGCCGTACCTGTTCGGGCAGACCTTCACCGCTGCCGACGTGATGCTGGGGGCGGAGCTGCAATGGGGCATGATGACCGGCGCCCTGCCCGCGCGCCCCGAGATCACCGCCTATGTCGACCGGCTGAAGCAGCGCCCCGCGCTGGCGCGAGTCTACGCCAAGGATGCCGAGCTGGTCGCCGCCGGCTACGCTTCGGCTTGATCCCCCGTCGGCATGAACCGCGCCCGCCCGGCGCCGCGCGGGCCTAGCGGACGAGGGCGACGTCGCGGCCGACGAGCCACCGGAGGGCGAAGTGGAACGCCAGCAGCGCAGCGCCGACCACCGCCATGATGCAGACGGAGAAGGCCGCGGCCTGGTTCTGGTTGCCGGAATCGTCGAGCAGCAGCACCGAGACGGCCGCAAGCTGGGTCTCGGGCGTGATCAGGAAGATCACGGCGGACAGCGTCACCATGCTGCGCACGAAGAAGAACACGACGACGCTGGCGACGGTCGGCCAGATGATCGGCAAGGTGACCCGCGCGAGCGTCCGCAGCAGCCCGCCGCCCAGCACCGCCGACGCTTCGTCGAAGACGCGGCTGATCTGGTTGACGCTCGTCGTGGCGACCAGGAAACCCTGGGCGTGATAGTGGTAGACGTTGCAGATCGCCAGGATCAGCAGGGTGCCGTAGAGGAAATGCAGCGGGTGCGCCGGGTCGTTGAAGGCCAGGATGTAGCCGAGCCCCAGCACCATTCCCGGCACCGCCGCGGGCAGGATCGACAGGAAGTAGAGCGCCTGCGCCGCCCATGGGCCGAGACGGCGCAGGACGCAGGCGGCGGCCACCGTGACCGCCATGCCGATGCCGGCCGCCATGAGCGAGACATGGATGCTGGTCCACAGCGGCTCGATGCCGTTCTGCACCTCGAACCGATAATGGCGCAGGCTGAGATGCAGGTTGTAGGGCCATAGCGTCACGAAGCTGGCGAGGAACACGATGCCGATGATCGACAGGATCGCGCCGCACACGACGAGCGAATAGGCGAAGGCCACGCGGTCGGCGACGCGGTGCGGGCGCACCGTCAGCGGCTGCGACCTGTCGCCGATCACGGCGAAGCTCCGCCGGGACACGAGCTTCTCGACGACCACCGCGAGCGCCGCCGGAATCAGCAGAACGACGCCGATCACCGCGCCCATCTCGAAGTTCGCCTGGCCGGAAACCTGGTTGTAGATCTCGGTCGCGAGCACGTTGTAGTCGGCGCCGATCACCATCGGATTGCCGAAATCGGTGATGACGATCGTGAACACGACGAAGCATGCCGACATGAGGCCGTACTTGGTGGCCGGCAGCGTGACCGTGCGGAACACGCGCAAAGGGCCGGCGCCGAGCATCTGCGCCGATTCGTAGATGCGTGCGTCGGCTACCGCCAGCGCCGCCGAGAGGATCAGATAGGCGTGCGGGAAGCTGTAGAGCACATCGGCGATGACGATGCCCCAGAACCCGTAGACGTCGATGCCGAGGTCGAAAGCCCGGTTGATCAAGCCGTTGCGCCCGAGCAGGAACAGGATGCCGAGCGCCTGCACCAGCGAGGGTGCGAACAGCGGCAGCAGCGCGATCAGCCCGAAGACCGTCTTCCAGCGCATGGCGGTGCGATGCATCGCATAGGCGAAGCCGTAGGCCAGCACGACGGTGATGACCGTCGCGCAGGCCGAAACGACCAGGCTGTTCGCGATCACGCGCGAGAATTTCGGCGTCTGGAAGTAGCGCACGTAGTTGCCCAGGCCGAACCCGTCGGGGGTGGCGAAGCTGAGCATCAGGATGTCGGCCAGCGGCACCAGGACGAACAGGAAGAGGGGGACGGCGACGGCGGCCGCCAGTGCAAAGGTGACGAGGCGGTCGCTGTCGAGCCGCCAGGCGGACGCGGACGCGCCGGCGGACGGCGTGATCACGGCGGGGCGCCCCGGATCCGGTGCACGCTCTGCGGCGGGATGCGCACGGCCAGCGTCGCGCCAGGCACGGCGTTCGCGGGCTTGCCGCGCAGCTCGACCACCAGGCGCTGGTCGCCCGCGCGCAGCGTCAGCCGGGTGACGCTGCCGAGGAACACCGATTTCTCGATGCGGCCGACGATCGCGTCGGCACCGGCAGCGGCGCCGTCGATCAGCTCGAGATGCTCCGGCCGCACGCCGATCAGGCCGGCTTCGCCGGCGGAACCGAAGCCGCTCAGCACATTCATCCGGCCGATGAACTCGGCCACGAAGCGGTTGGCCGGCTGCTCGTACAGCTCCTCCGCGCGGCCGATCTGCTCGATCACGCCTTGGTTCATCAGGACGATGCGGTCGGCCAGCTCCATCGCCTCGTCCTGGTCGTGCGTGACCATGACGGTGGTGATGCGGAGCGCGCGCTGCAGGTCGCGGATCTCGCCGCGCAGCTCCTCGCGCACCTTGGCGTCGAGGGCCGAGAGCGGCTCGTCCAGCAGCAGCACCTTCGGTTCGGGCGCCAGCGCGCGCGCCAGCGCGACGCGTTGCTGCTGGCCGCCCGAGAGCTGGTGCGGCAGCTTGTCGCTCTGGTCGGCGAGGTGGACCAGCTCGAGCATGGCGCGCACGCGCTCGTCCTTGCGCGTGCCGCGCCAGCCCCGGCACTCGAGCCCGTAGGCCACGTTGCGCGCCACGGTCATGTTGGGAAACAGCGAGTAGGACTGGAAGACGACGCCGAAGTTCCGCTGCCGCGCCGGCACGGCGTCGAGACGCCCTTCCTGGAGGCGGATCTCGCCTTCGTCGGGCGTCTCCAGCCCGGCAATCACGCGCAGGAGCGTGGTCTTGCCGCAGCCCGACGGCCCGAGGAAGCAGAGGAACTCGCCTTCGGCGATGTCGAGGCTGATGTGGTCGAGCGCGGTGACGTGGCCGAAGCGCTTGGTGATCTGCCTGAGCGAAAGGAACACGTGCGGGTCCCCGCGACCCGGCTCCGGCGAAGCCGGCGGATGACGCCCCGTCATCCGCCGAGCTCGCCTGGGCGGAACGTCAGCGTTCGATCGACTTCTTCCATTCCGCCAGGATACGGTCCTTGTTCTTGGCCGACCAATCGAAATCCATCTTGTAGAGCACGGTCGACACGTCGGCCGGAAGGCCGGCCTTCAAGACCGCCTCCGTCGGCTTGGCGCCCGGCACAGACGACATCTCGGCGCGCTCGCCGTAGAGCTTGGCGGCGTCCAGCGTCAGCAGCCAGTCGAGGAACTGCTTCGCGTCGGCCTTGTTCTTCGAGGTCTTCATGAGCGCGCTGACCTCGGTCTCGTAGCCGGCGCCCTCCTTCGGGATCACGAGCTTGACCGGATATCCTTCCATGATCTGCTTCACGCCGCTGAAGGCGAAGGACAGCCCGATCGCGAACTCGCCGCTGCTCGCGGCCTTGCAGGGACGCGAGCCGGACTTGATGTACTGGGCGATGTTCTTGTCCAGCGCCTTGAGGAACTGCCAGCCCTTCTCCTCGCCCTTCATCTGCAGGATGCTCGAGACCTGCAGGTAGCCGGTGCCCGAGCTCGCCGCGTTGGGCATGACGATCTGGCCCTTGTACGCCGGATTCAGCAGGTCCTCCCACGAGGCCGGCATCGGCAGGTTGTTCTTCTTCAGGATTTCGGTGTTGACGCAGAAGCCGGCGAAGTAGCCGGTCGTCGCGAACCAGCGGCCCTGCGGATCCTTGAAGGCGGGATTGACCTTCTCGATGCCTGCCGGCTTGTACGGCTCGGTCATCTCGAGGATGCGCGGATCGACCATGTTGGTGACCGCCCAGCCCCAGATCACGTCGTGCCGCGGATTGGCCTTCTCCGCCAGCATACGCGCGCCCAGGTCGCCGGTGGAAAGCCGCAGGATGTTGACCTTGATTCCCGGCTTGGCCTTGTTGAAGGCCGCCAGGTAGACGCGGACGTCGTCTTCCTCGAGCGAGGTGTAGGCGGTGATGTCGCCTGCCCGCGCCGGGCCGCCCAAGCAGACGATCGCGGCCAGCGCCACGCCGACCAAGAGCTTCAACCGTGCTGACATCGTGATGCTCCCCCTGTTGTCGGCAGCGCGGCGCGCCGCCGGTGGCCTGCCCATCGCGGCAGGCCGGCGGAACGGCCGCCGTCCCTGGGGTCACGCTAACACGGCTTACCTTTCATTCACAACAATCAATGTTGTGGTTCCAACCTTTGGCCGGGGTCGCGGTGGTGGTGGTGTCAGCGCCGCGCCAGGGTGACCCGTACCTCGGCCGCGCGCAGCGCGGCGGCGAGCGTGCGCGGCGGCGGCGCATCGCATACCAGTTCGTCGATCCGGTCGAGGGGGCAGACCAGCTCGAACTGCGCCGCGTCGAACTTGGAGCTGTCGACCAGCAGCACGGCGCGGTCGGCGCGGTCGAGCATGGCGCGCTTGACCGAACAGGCGAGCGAATCGGCGTCGGTCACGCCGTCGGCCGCCACGCTGCCGGCGCCGATGAACGCCTTGTTGGCCTTGAAGCGGCGCACGAACTCGACCGCGTCGGTGCCGAAGACCCCGTTCTCGCGCGCCACGAAGTCGCCCGGGCACATCACGACGCGGCAGCGCGCGCCGGCGCCGACCGCCGTCGCAACCGCCAGGCAGTTGGTGACCACGGTCAGGTGCAGGTTCCGGACGGCAAGCGCCTGGGCGAAGAAGGTCGTGGTCGAGCCGCAATCGATCATGACCACGTCGCCCGGCTCGACCATCTGCACGGCCGCTTCGGCGATGCGCTCGCGCTCGGCCTTGCGCGCGCGCCCGCGCGCGCCGATGCCGGGCTCGTCGATCAGCGAGCGCGCCGCGGCGCCGCCATAGGTGCGCTTCAGCGTGCCCTTGCGCGCCAGCTCGTCGAGGTCGCGGCGCGCGGTCTCGGTGGTGACGCCGAAGGTCCGCGCCATGGTGGCGATGCGCAGGGTGCCGTCGCGCCTGAGCAGCGCCAGGATCTGCGCGTGGCGGTCCTCCTGCGAAAGCCGGGACGGTGCCTTGACCTTGCGCGCCATGCGGCCTGCTCCGTTGCGATGCGGGCGGCAAGCTAGCCGATGCCGCGTGTTTTCTCCACAACGCGCTCAGGCCGCCGCCAGCGCGGCCAGGCCGGCGCTGTCGTCGGCCAGATCGAGGAACGTGTAGCGGTCGCGCAGATAGCGCGCGTGCGCGACGGCATGCGCGTAGAACGCCGGATCGAGGCCGATCTCCGCGGGTGAGCGCGGCGCGCCGGCGCGCGCCAGGGCCCGGTCCAGCCGTTCCGCCGGCACGCTGACGCGGGTAATCTCGGCACCCGTCTCCGGCCACGATTCCGCCAGGAGACGGCCGAGACCGGCCGCACGCGCGCCGTCGAGACGCTTGGGCGCGAATTCGCGCCAGCAGGATTCCCCGATGACGGCCCCCAACGCGGCGCACAGGGCTTTCCGGTCCATGCCCGTCGGCACGGGCGCGGGCGCGGGACCGGACAGCATTCGTTCCTGGATGCGCGCCATGGTGAGCGTGGCGACGCCGACCTGTTCGCCGTGGAAGCAGGGCGCGCGGCCGGCCGGGGCGAACATGTCGATGAAATGGCTGATCAGGTGCTCGCCCTGGCTCGCGGGATAGCTGCCGTGGCAGATCGTCATGCCGATCCCCGACAGCAGCAGGGCGCGCGCGAGGTGGCGCATCGCCTCGACATTGCCCGCGACCAGCGCGTCCGCGTGGTCCAGGAGCACGGGCTCGTCCTCGGCCAGGAGGGCGAAGGGCGACGTGCGGTAGTACGTGCCGCGCAGGCGGTGCGACAACAGCCAGTCAGCCTGCGCGGTCGGCCGGCAGAGCGAGTCGCCGAGCCCGGCGCGGATCATGCGCGCCGGGGCGGCGGCCAGCACTTCCAGGTCCATGAACACGCCGAGCGGCGCGGCGGCGGCGAGCGACTTCTTGTGACCGTCCACCGTGATGGCGGCGTTCATCGAGGCGTAGCCGTTCATCGACGGCGCGGTCGCGAACACCACATAGGGCTTGCCTGCCTTGGCCGCGGCGTACTTGCACAGGTCGTTGATCGTGCCGGAGCCGACCGCCACCAGCGCGTCGTCGGTCGCGGTGTCGCGGCACAGCGCCGTCACGGTTCCCATGTCGGCATGCGGCCGGTCCGGCAGGACGATCGGGCGGACGTCGCCGAGACCGCCGAGCGCGCGCTCGACGCGCCCTCCGAGCACGGCCCGCGTCGCCGGATCGGAAACCACCGCGATCCGCCGGCCGAAGCCGAACGGCCGCACCAGCTCGGCCTCGAGGCCGCGCAGGCTGCGCTCGATCACCAGCGCGGGTAGCGCGACGTCGGGCGGGCGGCCCGTATCCGGGTCCGCCCATCGGCCATGGCTCAGCCGGTCGAGCAGAAGGTCCATGCGCCTCAGGCCGCGAGCGGCGGCGCGCTGCGGCAGGCGCCGAGGATGTCGGCGATCTGCGCCCTCAGCGATCCCTTGCGCGGCGAGAACGAGCCGTCGAACGCGGCGGAGCCGATGGTGAACGCGTCGGCGCCGGCGGCGGCGAGCGCGTGGATGCGCGCGGCGGAGTTGACGCTGCCGGCGACGATCAGCCGGCCGCCGCCCAGGCCGCTCCGGGCCGCGCGCACCAGATCGATCGGGTCGGCGTCGACCGCGCGATAGGCCAGCAGGTCGACCCCGCCGCAACCCGCTTCCATCCAGGCCCGGCATTGGTCGCTCACCAGCTCAGCCGCGCCCTCGAGCCGGGTCGGATGGCCGACCGGGCGCCCTGGAAACGGAAAGTAGCGCGAGAGATCTCCGAAGATCCGGCGCGCGGCCGCGCCGTCGGTGCCGCCGAGAACGCGGTCGACGCCGAGCACCTTCGCCGTCGCTAGCGAGCGCACAACGGCGTCGGGTGTCGTGCTGACGACCTCGAGATAGGAGACGGCGCCGCTGGCGGCAATCCGCCGCGTCAGCGTCTCCATCGTCTCCACCGTCACGCCCACGTCCTTGAAGCCGACATGGCGCACGCCCGCGTCCAGCACAGTGTCGACCACGTCGAGCGCGTCCTCGACCGTCCGGTCGTCGCGCGTCAGCATGAAGATGAAGTCCATCTCGACCGTCCCCGCGGTGCGCGATGATGTTGTAGTGGCAAACTGAAAAGTTGTAATTACAACATTAACGGACGTCGCGCAAGAATGCCACCCGCCATTGCGCCCGGTGGTCGATCAGCGCTGTCCGCGGGGAAGACCCGGACAGGGCAGCACCGCAAGCCTCAGGGCAGCTTCACCGGTCCCGTCGTGACGACCTTGAGCTTCCAGTCCTCGGCCGGCGTGCCGTTCAGGTTGAGGTGACCGGCGAGGTAGTAGAGCCGGTCCGTGTCGGCGCCCTTTGCGGTGCAGAAGCGATCCTGCAGGAAGAAGGGCG
This sequence comes from Alphaproteobacteria bacterium, assembly GCA_023150455.1. Taxonomy (GTDB): domain Bacteria; phylum Pseudomonadota; class Alphaproteobacteria; order JAEULC01; family JAEULC01; genus JAEULC01. Next base: position 35,727 of record JAKLKW010000010.1, read on the forward strand.
GGATCGCCTGGTAGTAGAGCGAGGCCTGCACGGCGGCGGGCTTGCCGCCAAGGCCGGCGAGATCGACGCGGTAGACGAGCGCGTCACGCCCGCCGTCGCGGTAATCGGGGTCGTCGCCGACCGCGTAGGGACCCGTCTCCGCCGCCAGGTCGTCGCGCGCGCCGAGCACGCGGGCGATCGCGGCGCGGTCCTCGAGCTTGAGGAAGCCGCTCGGCAGCAGGCGGTTGTCCTTCACGTCGGTGCAGATCGACAGGAAGCTGGTGGTGAGATCGCCGGCCGGCTGGACGCCGCGCCCGCACTGCGCCGGACCGGTGGCGGGCGGCGCCGCGACCAGCTCCTGGTAGATCTGCGCCTGGTCCTGGCGCGTGATGAGCTGATAGTGCGGCTGGTGCGGCCGCCGGCCGGGCTGGCGCAGGCCCGAGCAGTCGTCCTTCCACCACAGCTCGCCCGTGACCGGCGCGCCCTTGTCGTCGACGATGACGCCGGCGCCGTCGGTGCGGCCCGACGACCACAGCACCTTGCCGCGCTCGTCGAGCACGCTGAACTGCACGAAGGCGCGGCGGAAGCCGACGCCGGAGGGAAGCTTGTGTCCCGCCTTGTTGGTGACGGTGACGATGGCCTCGAGCGTGCGACCGTCGCTCTTGACGCCGCCGAGCGCGATCGCGGCGGTGGCGTTCAGCGCCTGGTCGAGCATCGCCTGCTCGGTGTAGAGCAGCGGATCGAGCCCCAGGCTCGCGAGCATCGGATCCTGCGTGCGGATGCCGAGCACGTCGGGGAACTGCTGCGCCATCTTGATGAAGAACAGGTTCAGGCCGACCAGCGTGTGCTTGGCGAAGCCCTCGCGCACGGGCAGGTCGATGTCGCCGGGCCCGAGGTTGTTCTCGGCCTGGGGGAAGGTGCTGTACTCCTGGATGCCGGCGATCTTGCTGCGGAAGGGCTTGCCGGACGCGTCGCGGCTGGGCATGTGGCAGTCCTGGCAGGACTGCGCGAGCGCGCCGGGACCGAACGGCAGCGGACCGTCGGGCGAGGTGCCGGTACGGTAGGCGCTGAACGCCCATTCCGGATAGGTCGTCTGCTCGTAGACATGGCCGATCACCTGGCCCTCCCGCAAGATCGGCAGGTGCACGGTGTGGCAGGTGCCGCACAGCTCGGACTGCTTCACGTTGGCATAGTGCTGCGGCGTGATGCCGAGCGCGTTCTGCATCGGCTTCGGCTTCGGCTTCTCGAACGGGCCGTTGAGCCGCTCGGGCTCGCCGACCAGGAAGCTGCCGGTGAAGGTGCGCGCGAAGCCTGTCTCGCCCGGATTGAGGAACTGCTGGCGCTCCGCGACGCAGCGGTTCTGCGGCTCGTCCTTGAACTTCTCGGTGTCGGCCTTGCCCAGCACCATGTGGTGGCACGCGGCGCAGGAGATGCCGTCGCGCGCCAGCGCGCCGTACTTGGCCAGCGCCGCCGTCGGGTTGCCGTCCGGCCAGGGCACGGCGTTCGCGGTCTCGCGCAGGAACGGCGTGCAGGCGTTCGACGGGCCGACGCGGTCGATGTGGAACTGCCGCTGTCCCAGCACGCCGTGACAGCCGAGGCAGACGTCCTGCACCACGGCGGAGAACTCGGGATGGAAGCGCTGCGTCTCGCTGGCGAGCTGCGCGTAGAAGATCGGATCGCGCCCGCCGAGGCCCATCGGCGAGGTGCGCCACGAGCTGTAGGGCGAGTGGTTGAGGAGCTTGCCGCCGGTCGTGGGCTCCGTCATGTCGAATTGCAGGCCCGTGCCGCCGGCGTCGTGGCAGCCGAGGCACTGGTCCGAGGTCACGAACTGGCTTGCCGGCTTCGGTCCGTGCGCCGCGACCCAGACGTTGTCGTAGGTCTGCGATGGCAGATTGACGACGCTTCCCGTCGTCGGAGCGATCGGGCTGCCTGGCTTGCGCGAAGCGGTGAAGCCCGGATTGTAGGCGGAAAGCGGCCGTTGCCCCTGGTAGGTGGGGTCGTCCGAGGTGTCGCCGACCTTCTCGTGGTGGCTCTTTCCTGGCGCGTTCTGGAACGACGTGTCCTGCGGGAAATTCTGGATCAGGAAGACCAGCGGCTGGCCCGGCTCGCCTTTGATGTTGCTGAGGCTGGCGAAGGTCTGGTTGTTCGCGGCCGATGCGTGGCAGTTGGTGCAGTACTGGCCGAAGCCCATGTTGGGGTAGGGATTGCCCTTCGCCGCCGGCCAGTCCGGCGCCCAGCCGCTCCAGCCGAACCAGCCCCAGAACCAGCCATCCTGCGACGCCCCGCGATCGCGCACCATGACCGCGGCGCCGCTGCTCGGCTGCAGGTACGCGGGATCGACGCTGGCGCAGGCTGCGGCGGGGTACGAGTACATCTCTTTGATGATGATGCTGCCGTCCGGGACGGGCCGGGGCTCAGCCGGCGCCGCGCCGCCGGCCGGGCGGTTCGCCTTGAGCCAGGCGTACATCTCCTTCGAGTACCAGACGATCACCGGCGCATGCGTGCCGTAGCCGATGCCCGACCACGCGCCACCGGCGAGCGTGGCGATGAATGGTCCGGTGTCGCGGATGCGCTTGTCGGTTTTCCAGCCCGCGTCCGGATCACGGTGGCAGTAGTTGCGCAGATAGCGCCCGAGCTGCGCCTCGTACTGGTCGAGCGGCAGGGCCGACGGCTTGCGCACGATCGGGTCGAGCGCGGCGCAAAGCGCGGGATTGGTGGGAAGCTGCGGCGTGTCCTGCTGTGCCGGACACAGCGCCGACGCCAGCGCGGCCGGCACCATGCCGGGCAGGGCGAGCGCGACGATCAGGGCGCGCAAGGTGGCCGGCCGAAGGACATCCATCATGGCTTGTTCCCCCCCACCCTGCTGGCACTGGCGGCCGTACGCCCCGGGCGCCGCCCACGTGTACAACCGCTGAGCTGCAGACCTGCAGGTAGCTCAATGCCAGATTGCGGCCACGTTAGGCCGCGCCGATGGGCCTGTCAATTCGCGGCGGCCACGCGGGCGAGGAAACGCTCGACGTCCGTCAGGTAGTCGCGATCGTCGTAGATCACGCTCGCGGCCGCTTCGATGCGCGCCATGACGTCGTCGCGCCAGGCGCGGTCGGTCGCCGCGTGCAGGGCGAGGCGCACATAGTCGTCCTCGTCCTTCGCGACGAGGTCCATGACGCCGGCCTTGGCATAGATCGCCAGCGACAGTCGTCCGCGCAGGAATTTCCCGGGCAGTGTCACGACCGGCGTGCCCATGGCGAGCGCCTGATAGGTCGTGTTGCCGCCGGAAAAAGGCAGGCTGTCGAGGCTGACATCGGCGAGCGCGAGCAGGCTCATGTAGCCGTCGTGGCTCTGGCGCGGCAACACGATCACGCGCTCCGTCTGCGCGGGCATGACCCTGCGGTAGCGTTCGAGCAGGAGCTCGGCCCAATGCGGGTCGTTGCCGTGGAGCAGCAGAAGGCGCCCCTCGGGATCGGATTCAAGGATGCGCGCGAAGACGTGGTCGAGCAGCGGGTGGATCTTGAACAGGTTCTGGGCGCAGAAATAGAGATGCGCGCCCGCGGGCAGGCCGAAATCGGCGCGCGTCTTCGCCGGCTCGGGCCGCTTCGGCCGGCGATAGGACATCGGCAGGCCGCCGAGGCGCGCCAGCTTCTCGCTGTAGTGCCGCTCGCCGTCCGGCGGCTCGGCGGCGTCGCAGCTGAGGAAATAGTCCATGTTGGGGATGCCGGTCGTCACGGGGTGGCCCCAGGTGACGCACTGCACCGGCGCCAGCCGCGCGAAGGCGAGGAAATAGGTCATCGGCTCCATGCCGATATCGGGATAGAGCAGCACGTCGAGCCGGCGCTGGGCGATCTCGCGGCGCGCGACGCCGAGATCGAGCGGCAGCGTGACGGCCTCCGCGGCGTGCCCGGCGATCTCGTTCCACACCGCGTCGGGCTGCTGCGGGAAGGCGAAGACATAGAGCGCGTAGCGGCCGGTCGTCGCCATGTGCTGGATCAGGTTCAGCATCAGCCGCCCGATCGAATGCTCGCGCAGGAAGCGCGAGCAGATGCCGACGCGCAGTTTCCTGTCGCTGCGCGATGCCGGCGCGCGGCAGTGCTCGGCGACGGTGGCGAGGTCGGGTGAAGCGGCGAGGAACAGCCGCGCCATCGTCTCGGCCAGCTCCCTGTCGTCGCCGCCCTGGTAGGCAAGCGCAAAATGTGTCGAGCCGACTTCGCGCGAGGGATCGGCGATGCGAAGCCCCGATCGCGCCAGCGCGACGAGACGCTCGGCGAAGGCGGCGCGCGCGTCGGCGATCTCGGCCTCGGATTCGGGCACCAGCGGCAGCAGGGTCGCGGCCTTGAGCCTGACGCCGTCACCGGCGCCGAGCTTCAGCGCCTGCTCGTAGGCCTCGCCGGCCTCGCGCCAGTAGCCTTGCTCCTTGAGCGTGTTGCCGAGATTGACCCAGGCGACCGCCTGGGGCCGCGCCGCGAGCGACAGCCGGTAGTGCCTGACGGCATCGGCGTAGTGCTTGGCCTCGCCCAGCAGGTTGGCGAGGTTCAGATGCGCGCCGGCATGGCGCGGATCGATCGCGATGGCGCGCAGGTAGCACGCGGCAGCGCCGTTCGGATCGCCCTGTCCGGCGCGCACGATGCCGAGATTGTAGTGCGCGGAAGCGAAGTCGGGCTTGAGCTGGATGGCGCGCTCGAGGTGGCGGCTTGCTTCCTCGAGACGCCCGGCCGCCTGCAGCAGGGCGCCGAGATTGCCCTGGAGCGCCGCGTCGCCCGGGCGCGCGGAGGCGGCGCGCTGCATGTGCCGGACAGCATCTTGGGCGAGGCCGAGCGCATGGGCGACGCCGGCAAGCCGCGCCGCGTCGTCGGGCGGCACCTTGCCCTTGGCGAGCTTGTCGTATTGGCGGCGGGCCTCGTCGCGGTTGCCGGACTTGAGCGCCGCCTCGCAGGCGGAGAGCGCGCGCCGGTCGATCAAGCGGCCCGTTCGACCTTGAGCAGCGTGCCGTCGACGCCGGTGACGACGACCGGGGTGCCGGCCGGCAGGTCCGGCCCTTCCACGCGCCAGCTGGAATCGCCGACCCGCGCGTTGCCGCGGCCGTTGACGATCGGCTGATCGAGGACGAGGCGCCGGCCGATATACTGCTGGGCGCGCAGGTTCAGCATCGGCCGGTCGCTCTCCGTCGGATGCCGGCGCTGATAGCTGCGCCAAGCCCAGACGCTGGCCACCGACAGCACGGCGAAGATCAGCCCCTGCACCTGCCAGATGATGCCGGGCGCGACGAACGCGGCGAGCCCCGTCACGCCCGCAGCGATGCCCAGCCACAGCATGAACACGCCGGGCACGATCATCTCGAGCACGATCAACGCCGCCGCCAGTATCCACCAGTGCCAGAACAGCAGCGCGTTCATGGCCGCGACCCCGTCATGATTGCTGCCACGGCCCCTTGGCCGGCGCCGCCGCGGGCGTGCCGCCGCCGCCGGCCGCCTGTTTCGCCAGCTCGGCGATGCCGCCGATCGCGCCGATCACGCCGGTCGCCTCGAGCGGCATGAACACGACCTTGTTGTTGCTGGCGGAGCCGATCTTGGCCAGCGCCTCGACGTATTTCTGCGCGACGAAGTAGTTGACCGCCTGCACGTTACCCTTGGCGATCGCCTCGGACACCATCGACGTGGCCTTGGCTTCCGCCTCGGCCGCGCGCTCGCGCCCCTCGGCGTCGCGGAAGGCGGACTCGCGCCTGCCCTCGGCCGCCAGGATCGCCGCCTGCTTCTCGCCCTCGGCTTTCAGGATCTCCGCCTGGCGATAACCCTCGGCATCCAGGATGTTGGCGCGCTTCTCGCGCTCCGCCTTCATCTGCCGTGACATCGCCTCGACGATCGCGGCCGGCGGCGTGATGTCCTTGATCTCGATGCGCGTGATCTTGATGCCCCAGGGCTCGGTCGCCTCGTCGACGACCGACAGCAGCTTGGCGTTGATCTTGTCGCGCTGCGACAGGAGCTCGTCCAGATCCATCGAGCCCATGACCGTACGGATGTTGGTCATGGTGAGCTGCATGATGGCGTTCTCGAGGAAGTTGACCTCGTAAGTCGCCTTGGCCGCGTCGAGCACCTGGAAGAAGACCACGCCGTCGACGCTGACCATCGCGTTGTCGCGCGTGATGACCTCCTGCGTCGGCACGTCGAGCACGCGCTCCATCATGTTGACCTTGTTGCCCACGCGGTCGACGAACGGAATGATCAGGTTCAGGCCCGGCCGGAGCGTCCTGGTGTAGCGCCCGAAGCGCTCGACCGTCCATTCGGTCCCCTGGCCGACCGACTTGACCCCCATGAAGATGACGACGATCGCCAGAACGATGACGACGAGAACGAAGACCGAGAATCCGCCGACGTCCACCGGAGCATCCCCTCTTATTCTTGTGCCGGCGCCATCATAAGGCTGCCCGGCGCGGTTGTTCCAGCGCCGGCCGGGCGCTCTAGCCCGGCGGCGGCCCCGCCAGCGTGCCGAGCTCGGACTGATCGCCCAGCTCGACCTCCTTGATGCGTTCCGCGCGGCCGATCACCTTGTCGGCGGAGGTGCGGATGTCGCGCACGTCCTTCTCCGCCTGGCCGAAATGGGTCTGCAGCTTCTCGACGCGGTCGTCCAGCCGGCGCACGTCCTCGAGCAGCCTGCCGACCTCGACCTGGATCACGCCGGCCTGCTCGCGCATCTGCACGTCCTTGAGCACGGCGCGGATGGTATTGAGCATGGCCCACAGCGTCGTGGGCGAGACGATGAACACGCGCTCCTGGAACGACTTCGCCACCAGCTCGCCGAAATTCGCGTGCAGCTCGGCGTAGATCGCCTCGGACGGCAGGAACATCAGCGCCGCCTCGGCGGTGGTGCCGGGCACGATGTAGCGCTCGCGGATGTCGCTGATGTGCTTGGTGATGGCGACCGTGAAGGCGCGCTGCGCCAGCTTGCGCTGCTGCTCGTCGGCCGCCTCGCCCATCTGGCGCCACGCCTCGAGCGGGAACTTGGCGTCGACCGCGATGGGTCCCGGCGGGTTGGGCAGGATCAACAGGCAGTCGCAGCGCCGCCCCTCGCCGATCGCGTACTGGAACTCGTATGCCTGGGGCGGCAGCACCTGGCGCACCAGGTCCTCCAGCATCACCTCGCCGAAGGCGCCGCGCGCCTGCTTGTTGCTGAGGATGTCGCGCAGGCTGACGACCTGGGTCGAGAGCTCCGCGATCGTCTTCTGCGCCTCGTCGATGCGCGCCAGGCGCACGCGCAGGTCGGTGACGGTGGTCGAGGTTTCCTTGGCTGATTTCTCGAGCGATTCGCCGACCTTGCCGGCCAATTGCTGCAGCCGCTTGTCGACCGCCTCGGCCAGTGCGCGCTCCTGCGCCTGCAGCCGCTCGGCGAGCTGCGCCTGGGCGGCGGCCTGGCCCTCGGCCATCTGCTTCAGGCGGCCGGAGAGCTCGGCCAGGCCCGCGTCCGCCGCCGCAGTCCCGCCGCGCCGGCGCAGCAATGCGGCGCCGGCGATGCCGATGGCGGCCAGCAGCAGGACGAGCAGGACCGGGTCGAGTGCGCCAAGCGTCATGTCGGCGCCCCTTCTAGCATGCGTCCGGCGCCGCCGGGCCATGCCTTGACCCCTCGGCCCCGAAGCCCTATCTCCAGGCCAGATTTCCTTGGGTTTCCGAGCAAAGGTCCATGGCCGTCCTGCCCATCATCGTGGCACCCGATTCGCGCCTGAAGGTGAAATGCGCTTCGGTCGGCCGCGTCGACGATGCGGCGCGCCGGCTGATGGACGACATGCTGGAGACCATGTACGCGGCCCCGGGCATCGGCCTGGCCGCGCCGCAGGTGGGCGTGCGGACGCGCGTCATCGTCCTGGACGTGGCGCGCGAGGGCGAGGAGCGCCGGCCGCTGCGCCTGGCCGACCCCGAGATCGTCTGGGCGTCCGACGATGACATGTCCTACGAGGAAGGCTGCCTGTCGCTGCCGCAGCACTACGCCGAGGTGATCCGCCCCCGCTCGGTGACCGTGCGCTTTCGCGACTACGACAACACGGTGCGCGAGCTCACGGCCGACGGCCTGTTGTCGACCTGCCTGCAGCACGAGATCGACCATCTCGACGGCATCCTGTTCGTCGACCGCATCTCGGCGCTGAAGCGCAACATGATCCTGCGCAAGCTGCTCAAGTCGAAAAAGGCGAAGACGCTCGAGACGGCGTGAGCCGCCGGGCCGTCACCTGTCCGGTCCCCGCTTCGGCCAGAACAGGAACAGCTCGGCCAGGATCATGTTCACGGTCCGGCCGTCCTCCGAGAGCGGGAAATAGCCGCATTCGAACCGGCGGAACTCGCCCTCGCCCAGCCAGTACACCTGGCCGCGGGTGAAGACCGGCGCGCGTGTCGCGATGACCTGGTCGAAGCGCGACTTCAGCCGGCACATGATGTCGGGATTGGCGCCGTGCAGCTCCGACAGCAGGCGCCCGGTGATGTCGCGGCCGGTGTCCTCGACCAGGGCCGTGCCCATCAGCCGATAGCGGAATTGATCGCCCGGCAGCACGTCGACCAGGAAGAGGAAGGGCATGTGCGCGCGGATGTCCGCCGGGTCGATGTCGGACCGGCGCGGCGCGACTCGGCCGGCGCATCTCGAGCGCCAATAGTCCATGAGCGCGCGCAGCCGCGCGCTTTCCGGCGCGGCAACGGTTTCGGCATCGCGGATCGAGAATCGATCGGGCATATCGCCCATCAAGGCCTCCGGGGACCGGCCTGCCTCGGGCAACAGCCGACCAGCGCCACCACACCGGCCGCACCTGACGGATTGGTCGTTCGATGGCCTCGGTAGAATTGAAGAAAAGGAAGGCGCTTCTAGCAACCAACGGTTTCGCCCGGCATGCGGCAAAACCGCGCATCGCGAAGCCCGCCGGCATGCTAAGGTCTATCGGCTATGACCTTCTTGAAACTGGCCTTTTTCGGTACGCCGGCCTTCGCCGTGCCGGCCCTGCACAACCTCGTTGGGGCCGGGCACCGGGTGGTGCGCGTCTATACCCAGCCGCCGCGACCGGCCGGGCGTGGCCATGACGAGCAGGCTTCGCCCGTGCATCGCGCCGCCGCCACCAAGCACATCGAGGTATCCCATCCCGCGACGTTGAAGGACGCCGACGTGCAGCGCGACTTCGCCGCCTTGGGCGTCGACGCCGGCGTGGTCGTCGCCTATGGCCTGATGCTGCCGCGCGCCATGCTCGACGCGCCGCGTTTCGGCTGTCTCAACATCCACGCCTCGCTGCTGCCGCGCTGGCGCGGCGCGGCGCCGATCCAGCGCGCCATCCTGGCGGGCGACAGGGAGACCGGCGTGACGATCATGCGCATGGACGCCGGGCTCGATACCGGGCCGACGCTGCTGCACGAGCGCGTGCCGATCCGGCGCGCCGAGACCGGCAGCACGCTGCACGACGTGCTGGCCGCGCATGGCGCCCATCTGATCGTGCGGGCCCTCGCCGGCCTCGTCGACGGCACCGTCACGCCGACGCCGCAACCCGAGGAAGGGGTCACCTACGCAGCCAAGATCGACAAGGCGGAGACGCGGCTGGATTGGCGCCTTCCCGCCGACCGGCTGGAGCGCGCCGTGCGCGCTTTCGCGCCCGCGCCCGGCGCCTGGTTCGAGCTGCCGCAGGCGGGGCACGCCGCAGCCGAACGCGTGCGCGTGCTGCAGGCGGCGATCGTCGAGGCGGCCGGCGCGCCGGGCACGGCGCTGGACGACCACCTGACGATCGCCTGCGGCAATCACGCGCTGCGCCTGGTGGTCCTGCAACGCGCCGGCAAGACGGCCATGCCCGCCGACGCGTTCCTGCGCGGCCGTTCCGTGCCGAAAGGCACCCTGCTGACGTGACCCGCTGGAAGCTGGTGATCGAGTACGACGGCACCGGGTTCGTCGGTTGGCAGCGTCAGGACAACGGGCCGTCGGTGCAGGCAGCGGTCGAGCGCGCGGTCAAGGCCTTCTGCGGCGAGGACGTGACGGTCTGGTGCGCCGGGCGCACCGACGCCGGCGTGCACGCCCTGGGCCAGGTGGCGCATCTCGACATCGAGAAAGCGACGACGGCTCGCACGGTGCGCGACGCGATCAACCAGCACCTCAAGCCGCTGCCGGTCGCGATCCTGTCGGCCGAGCCGGTCGATGCGCATTTCCACGCGCGCCTGTCGGCGAGGCGGCGGCTCTATCGCTACCGTATCGTCAACCGCCGCGCGCCGCTGGCGCTCGGGCTGAACCGCGCCTGGCACGTGCCCTACGCGCTCGACGCTGCGGCGATGCACGACGCGGCGCAGGCGCTGGTCGGAAAGCACGACTTCTCGACCTTCCGCGCGAGCCTCTGCCAGGCCAAATCGCCGGTTAAGACGCTGGACGAGCTGTCGGTCGCCCGCCAGGGCGATGTCATCGAGGTGACCGCGCGCGCGCGCTCGTTCCTGCATCACCAGGTCCGCAACATGGTCGGCACGCTGAGCCTGGTCGGGCGCGGCAAGTGGAGCCGCGACGACGTCGGCGAGGCGCTCGCGGCCCGGGATCGCCGCAAGGGCGGCCCCACGGCGCCGCCGGAGGGGCTATATCTCGTCGAGGTGGGGTACTAGACCGTCCGCAGCATCGACTGCGCGATCACCGCGACCAGCAGGCTGACCAGGAGATCGATCACGACCACCAGCGCGGCGGTGCCGCGGGTGATCGCCAGCGCGCTGTGGGCCACGAACCACAGGACCGCCCAGCCGTAGAACGTCGCGCCGAGCTGCAGCCCGGTCTGGAACGGGTCGGGGAAGAGCTGCAGCTCGCGCACGATGGCGACCAGCAGCATCAGGAGAACCTGGGGCGCCGCGCACCAGTTGTAGGCGACGATGTAGCCGACATAGTGATGCGCCCGGTCCAGCCATTGGCTCAGGTAGAACATCGCGAGCGGGAACGCGACCCAGGCGATGACGTAGGCGATGGCCTCGACCAGCACGACGCGCGGCAGCGGGTTGGCGAGCTCGGCCGGTTCCATGCGCAGCCCGACCAGCACGGCGTAGAACGGTGCGACCAGCACGGCGCAGAAGAACGAGCGCCAGAAGCCGTCGATGCTGCGGTCGAGCACGGCGTGTCCGCGCCCGTCGAATCGGAACAGCCGCCAGGCGCCGATCAGCGCCGCGATCACCTGCTCGGAGGTGGGGATCACGAGCCTAGTTGAAGTATCGGTCGAGCATGGCCCGGTAGATCCGCGCGAGCCGCGCCATGTCGGCGAGCGAGCAGCGCTCGTCGAACTTGTGCGCCGTTGCGTTGGTCATGCCGAATTCGCAGACAGGGCAATGATGCTTGATGAAGCGCGCGTCCGAAGTGCCCCCGGTCGTGCTGAGCTGCGGCTCGCCGCCGGTCACGTTGCGCACGGACTCGCACACGAGATTGCTCAACGGCCCGGGCGGGGTCAGGAAGCTCTCGCCCGACACCTGCAGGCTCAGATCGTACCTGCCTTTCGGGCCGATTGCGCGGTCCAGCCGCTCGCGCAACCACGCCTCGACCGACTTCGAGCTGTGCTCGCTGGAGAAGCGCACGTTGATGGTCGCGCGCGCGGAACCCGGGATCACGTTGCTGACCGGGTTGCCGACGTCGACCGTGGCGACCTGCAGCGTCGAGGGTTCGAAATGCGCGTTGCCGCGGTCGAGCGGATCGTCGATCAGGGCGGCCAACATGCGCACGAGGCGATGCACGGGGTTGTCGGCCAGCTGCGGGTAGGCGGTGTGGCCCTGGACACCGTGCACCGTCAGATAAAAGGTCATGCTGCCGCGCCGGCCGATCTTGGCCATCTCGCCGACGTGATCGGGATTGGTCGGCTCGCCGACGATGCAGACGTCGAGGCTCTCGCCACGACCCTTGAGCCAGTCCAGCACCTTGACCGTCCCGTTGACCGCCGGGCCTTCCTCGTCGCCGGTGATGAGGAGGCTGATCGAGCCGTTGAACTGGCCCTTGCGGTCGGCGAGGAAGCCGCGGAGCGCCGAGACGAAGCAGGCGATCGCCGCCTTCATGTCCGACGCGCCCCGGCCGTAGAGATGGCCGTCCTTCACCACGGCGGCGAAGGGATCGACGCTCCAGCGCTTGAGATCGCCCGGCGGCACCACGTCGGTATGGCCGGCGTAGCAGAAATTGCGCCCGTCCGCGCCGAGCCTGGCATAGAGGTTCTCGACGCGCGCGGTGCCCGGCGACTCGAAAGCGAGGCGATGGCATTGGAAGCCGAGCGGCTTCAGCGCGTCCTCGAGCACGCCGAGCGCGCCGGCGTCGACCGGCGTGACGCTGGGACAGCGGATCAGCGCCTGGGCCAGCGCGAGCGCGTCGGCCAATTGGCCATCTGGCGGCGGAGCGGTATCAGTCACGCAGAAGCTCGTTGATGCCCGTCTTCGCGCGCGTCTGCGCGTCGACGCGCTTGACGATGACGGCGCAGTAAAGCGACGGGCCCGGGCTGCCGTCGGGCAGCGGCTTGCCCGGCAGCGCGCCCGGCACGACGACGGAGTAGGCCGGCACGCGGCCATAGAGCGTCTTGCCGGTCGTGCGGTCGATGATCTTGGTCGAGGCGCCGATGAAGACGCCCATCGACAGCACCGAGCCCTCCTCGACGATGACGCCTTCGACCACCTCGGAGCGCGCGCCGATGAAGCAGTTGTCCTCGATGATCACGGGACCCGCCTGCACCGGCTCGAGCACGCCGCCGATTCCGGCGCCGCCGGAGATGTGGCAGTTCTTGCCGATCTGCGCGCAGGAGCCGACCGTGGCCCAGGTGTCGACCATGGTGCCGCTGTCGACATAGGCGCCCATGTTGACGAAGCTGGGCATCAGCACGACGTTCGGGCCGATATAGGACGAGCGGCGCACGACCGAGCCGGGCACGGCGCGGAAGCCGGCGGCGCGGAAGCGGTTCTCGCCCCAGCCGGCGAACTTGGACGGCACCTTGTCGAACCAGCCGGCGGCGCCGGCGGCGCCGGGGCCGACCGGCCCGCCGGGGATCGGCGCCATGTCAGCCAGCCTGAACGACAGCAATACGGCCTTCTTCAGCCACTGGTTGACGACCCACTGGCCGCCCTTCTTCTCGGCCACGCGCAGTTTGCCGTCGTCGAGCGCGGTCAGCGCCGCCTCGACCGCGTCGCGCACCGGACCGGTCGTGCCGGGATCGATGCCGTCGCGCTTCTCCCAGGCCTGGTCGATCGTGGCCTGAAGCGTCTGCGGATCGGGGATCGCGCTGTCCATGGTCGATGTCCGGAGTGTCTTGGATGGAAGGGCCGCGAAGATGGGACAGGCGGCCGGGGCTGTCAATCGGCCGCCGGACTCGGCTGCGGCAGGGCGTCGGCCGCCCGGTGCAGCCACGGTGTCAGCTCCTCGATCACGTGATGCACGTGCGCCATGTCGTCGCCGGGCTGCGCCCACGCCCAGTCGACGCGCACCCAGGCCGTCGTCATGCCGAGGTCGTGCGCCGGCTTGAGGTTGCGGGCGATGTCTTCGAACAGCATGGCGCGGCGCGGCTGGATCGCATGCCGGCGCAGCAGCCAGTCGTACACCACCGGCTCGGGCTTCGGCACGTAGTCGGCCGCATGGATGTCGAACACCGCCTCGAAATGCCGGGCGACACCGAGGCGGCCGAGCACCCGCTCGGCATGCATGACGGTTCCGTTGGTGAAGACCAGCTTGCGGCCGGGCAAGCGGTCCAGCGCCCGGTCGAGCAGCGGGTCGGGCGGGATCGCCATCACGTCGATGTCGTGCACGAAGTCGAGATATTCGGACGGCTCGAGCCCGTGTTCGACCATCAGGCCGCGCAGCGTCGTGCCGTACTTGGCGAGATAGCCCTTCTGCACCACCCGCGCCTGGTCGGGCGGAAGCCCGAGCAGCCGCGACACGAAGGCGCCGATGCGCTGATCGACCTGCGCGAACAGGTTGCAATTGGCCGGATACAGCGTGTTGTCGAGATCGAACACCCAGGTCTCGATCCCGTCCAGGCGGGGCCCGGCCGGACGTGAAACAGCCTTGTCCTGCATAGGCCTAGAACTGGCATGCCGCTTCGCCCGGGACAAGAGGTTAAGCCGCATGCCCGGGTTTTTACCGGTAATTAATGCGCCGCTCCCTAGGATGCCCGGTGGCAGAAAGCCAAAGGGTTTGAGCGCGATGGATTCCATGTCTTCCGCGCCGCACAGGGCAACCACCGAGCGGCATGCCGCGACCGCGACCGCGGCTGCGCCGATGAACGCGGCCCTGGCGCTGCTGCAAGGCCTCGCGGACCCCGCCTTCATGCTGGCGCGCGACGGCTGCGTGTTCGAGCGCAACCGCGCCGCCGAGGCGCTGGCGGAAAGCCTGGCCGGCGAGGTGACCGAAGCCGAAGTGAATGCGGCCGTGAGCAACGGCGCGAAGATCACCGTCTCGCTGGCCGACGGCACGGCGCCGCGCTGGTTCGAGCTGAGCATGGCCGCGATCGGAGGGGCCGAGGGAGCCGTGCTGGTGCTGGCGCGCGAAATCACGCTGGAGCGCAATCTGCGCGACGCTCTGATGGACTCCCGCCGGCGCTACAAGGACCTCGTCGAGATCGCGAGCGACTTCGCCTGGGAAACAGACATCGCGGGCGCCTTCACCTTCGTGAGCCCGGCCAAGGTGCTGGGCCGCGCCGCCGCGTCGATGATCGGGCGACGTCCGGCGCACTTCCTGGTCGATCCCGAGCACGAGCAGGCGACATTGCCGTTCGAAGCCACCGAACCGGTGACGGACAGCGAGTTCTGGGCGATCGACGCCGACGGCAAGCCGCACTGCCTGGCGACTTCGGCGCGGCCGGCCTTCGACCTCGAGGGTAGACGCGTCGGCACGCGCGGCGTCTGCCGCGACGTGACGGCGCAGCGCCTGCGCGAGGCCGAGCTTGCCGAGGCCAGCGCGGGCGACAGCACGTTGGCGCATGTGCTGGCCACCATGGGCGAGGCGATCGAGCCCAACGCCGTCCTCGAAACGGCGTGCGCGACGCTGATGCCGGCCCTGTCGGCCTCGGGCTGCCGCCTGTATCGCGCGCGCGATGACGGTGCGCTGCGTCCGATCATCACGCTCGGCGCGCCGCCCGCGGGCACCTCCGCCGCGACAGGCATGATCGTGGCGGACGCGTGCTATCGCGAGCGCCTGACCGGACGCATCGAACTGTGGCGCGATCCGGCGGCGGGCGGATGGAACGCCGCAGAGCACGCGATGCTCGACAAAGTGGCCGACCAGCTTGGCGCCGCGCTCGCCGAGCTCGAGGAGCGCGAGACGCTGGAGCGGCTGTCGGCGACCGATCCGCTGACCGATCTCCTGAACCGCCGCGCCTTCGCCGAAAAGCTGGAGAAGCGCGTGGCGCTGGCGGCGGCGCAGGAGCGCGGCGGCGCGCTGCTCTATATCGACCTCGATCATTTCAAGCAGATCAACGACCGGGGCGGACACGCGGCGGGCGACAGCGCGCTTCGCGCCGTCGCGACGCTGCTCCGGCGCAGCGGGCGCGCGGCCGACCTGGTGGCGCGCATCGGCGGCGACGAGTTCGCGCTGTGGATGGACGATGTCGATGGGGTCGCCGCGCGCAAGCGCGCCGAGCGCATCATGGCCGCGGTCGGCGGACTGACCCCGGCGTCGCCCGAAGGCCTGCCGCGGCTGGGCATGTCGATCGGCCTCGCGCTGTTCGATCCGCGGCGAGGCGAGGCGGCGGACGCGCTGGTGCGCCGCGCCGATGCGGCAATGTACACCAGCAAGCGCGCGGGCCGGTCCTGCATCACCGAGGCCGAGCCCGCCGGGGCCGTCGCATGACCGCCGCGATGAGCCATCGCCCGCGGCAAGGCGCCGGCGGGTTCGACTACGACGAGGCCAAGCGCCTGGCGCGCAGCGACAACGAGGCCGAGCGGCGACGGCTGGCGGAAACGCGCAGCATGCCGCCGGAGATCCTGTTCTACCTGGCCGGCGACGCCGCGGCCGAGGTGCGGCGCGCCATCGCCGCCAACCCCGGGACGCCGCGCCAGGCGGATCTGCTCCTGGCCACGGACCACGATCAGCAGGTACGCGAATGCCTGGCGGCCAAGATCGCCCGCGTGTTGCCGGACCTGAGCCCGCGCGAGCACGATTCGATCTACCGCATGACCGTGCAGGTGCTGGAAACCCTGGCGCGCGACCAGGCAACGCGCGTGCGCGCCGTGCTGGCCGAGGCGCTGAAGGATATGCCCGAGGCGCCGCCCGAGGTGATCGGCCGCCTTGCGCGCGACATCGAGCTGGACGTCGCGGCACCGGTGCTGGAGTTCTCGCCGCTGTTGAGCGAGGCGGACCTGATGGAGATCATCGCCGCGGCGCCGGCGGTGGGCGCGATCGGCGCGATCGCGCGCCGCCGGCGCGTGAGCGGCGACGTCGCCGACGCCATCGTCGCGGCGGGCGACGCGGAGGCGGTCGCGGCGCTGCTCGGCAACGTCAGCGCGCAGATCCGCGAAGAGACGCTGGACCGCATCGTCGACCAGGCGCCGCGGCAGGAGTCCTGGCACGAGCCGCTGGTGCGCCGCCCGGTCCTGCCGGGCTCGATGATCCGGCGCATCGCGGGGTTCGTCGCCGAATCGCTGCTGGGCGTGCTGCGCAGCCGCAACGACCTGGATGATCGGACGATCAAGGCGCTGGCGAAGGAAGTGGATCGCCGGCTCTGGAGCCAAGTCGCGGCCGCGGAGGAGGACGCGCCCGCGAAGGACGCCACGACGGCGGCGGAGAAGACCACCAAGGCGCGCGCGCAGGCCGCGGCGATGCACGACAAGGGCAAGCTCGACGAGGATGCGGTGCTGCGCGCCGTCAACTCGGGCGATCGCGCCTTCGCGATCGCCGCCTTCTCGGTGTGCTCCGGCATTCCCGAGGCGCGGATCGAGCGGCTGATGGCGCTGCGCAGCGCCAAGGGCATCGTGTCGCTGGTCTGGAAGTGCGGCTTCACCATGCGGCTGGCCGGCCAGGTGCAGATCGAGGGCCTGGGCAAGGGATGACCTCCGCTTCGGCCGGCAAGCTTCCGGCCGTGTTCGTTTCTCATGGTGCGCCGACGCTGCTGCTGGAGGGCGGACCGACCGTCGACTTCCTTCAGCGCCTCGGCGACGATCTCGGTCGGCCGAAAGCCGTCGTTTGCGTCTCGGCGCATTGGGAAAGCGACGCCGCGATCGTCTCGGCCGCCGAGCGACCCGAGACGGTCCACGATTTCTACGGCTTCCCGCCGGCACTGTACGAGATGCGCTACCCCGCGCCCGGCGCGCCCGACTTGGCCGAGCGCGTGCGCGCGCTGCTGGTCGATGCCGGCATCAGTTGCGCCGTCGATCCGGCACGCGGGCTCGATCACGGCGCCTGGGTGCCGATGAAGCTGATGTATCCCGCCGCCGACGTGCCGGTGCTGCAGCTTTCGCTGCAGTCGCACCGGGGTCCGGCGCACCAGCGGGCGGTCGGGCGCGCTCTGGCGCCGCTCAGCCGCGAGGGCGTGCTGGTGCTGGGCAGCGGCAGCGCGATCCACAATCTGCGCGAGCTCGCTTGGGGCAGGAGCGAGCCCGCGTCCTGGGCGCGCGGCTTCGCCGACTGGCTCGACCGCGCGGTCGAGGCCGGCGCCGAGGACGACCTGTTGCACTACCGCGAACGTGCCCCGTCGGGCGTCCGCGCGCATCCGACGGACGAGCATTTCCTGCCGTTGTTCGCCGCGCTGGGCGCCGGTGGCGGCAAGGGCCGTCGCCTGCACGGCGCGTTCAGCCACGGCAACCTGGGCATGCACGCCTACGCCTGGGCCTGAACCCGCGGACTCTTCGCATCGCCGCTTGCAGCGCGGCGAAAAGCACGGCAAGAATACCGGCCTTGAAGTGTGCTCCGGGAGTGATTTTACGTGACGCGTTCGGTATTTCTGCTGGCGGTGCTGGTCGCCGCCGCCGGGCTGCCATCGATCGCCCCGGCCCAGGACGCGACCGAGAAAGCGCTCGAGGTCTATCGCCAGATGCTGCGCGACGATCCCTGGAGCAATCCCGGGAATCTGGATGTCGATCGCGGCGAGCAGCTGTGGAAGACGCCGCGCGGGCCCAAGAACGTCTCCCTGGAACGATGCGACCTGGGCAAGGGCCCGGGCAAGGTCGAGGGCGCGTTTGCCGAGCTGCCGCGCTACTTCGCCGACGCCGACCGGGTCATGGACGTCGAGACCCGGATCCTCTGGTGCATGGTTTCGCTGCAGGGCTTTTCGCATGCCGAGCTCGTCGCCAAGCCGCATCCCGGCGGCGGCCAGCCGGTCAAGGAGCTGGGCGCGATCGCCACCTATGTCGCGCACCAGTCGAGCGGCATGAAATTCGCGGCACCGCTCGCGCATCCCAAGGAAAAGGAGGCGGCGGCGCTCGGCGAGGCGCTGTTCGTGCGCCGCTCGGGCCCGTTCGACTTCGCCTGCGCCACGTGCCACGCCGACCAGGGCAGGCGCATCCGCCTGCAGCCCCTGCCCTTCCTGTCGCAGCCGGCGGAGGCGCGCAAGGTGGTGGGCGAGTGGCCGGGCTATCGCGTGTCGACCAGCCACGTCATGACGCTGCAGCACCGTCTCTACGACTGCTTCTGGCAGATGCGCATGCCGCAGCTCGAGCTCGGCTCCGAGGCGAGCGTTGCGCTCGTCTCCTATCTGGTCAGGCAGGCCGCCGGCGGCGACGTCGCCGCGCCGGGTCTGAAGCGCTGAGAAAGGGCTGGATCATGCGCGCGCTCACGTTCGCCCTCGCGCTTGCCGCCCTGGCCGCCGCGGCGGCCCCGGCGGGGGCGCAGCAGGCCCCGGCGGCCGACCCCGCCAAGGTACAGGCCGTCGTGAAGGCCGCGTTCCCTAAGGCGCCGGCCGACTGGCAGGCGCGGCTCGAGCAAGACGCGACGATGAGAGAGTGCACGGCGCACGGCAACAACCCGCCGAAGGCCGCGAGCGAGGCGATCCGAAAGCGCGAGGCGGCCGCCATCGAGTACCCGCCGGACGGAAAATTCCTCGGCGACTGGCAGAAGGGCGAGGCGCTGGCGCAATCGGGCTACGGCCTGCGCTTCACCGACACGTCGACGTCCCGGCCGAACGGCGGCAACTGCTATGCCTGCCACAAGTTGACCAGGACCGAGCTGAGCTACGGCACGATCGGCCCCAGCCTCGGCAACTACGGCAAGATCCGCGACTTCGGCGCGGAGGATGCGAAAGCCGTGTACGAGAAGATCTACAACTCGCACGCCGCCTTCCCGTGCTCGCTGATGCCGCGCTTCGGCGCCAACAAGATCCTGACGATCGAGCAGATCAAGGACCTCGTCGCGCTGCTGATGAGCCCGGAGAGCCCGGTCAACAAGGAATAGCGCTTGTCGCCCGCGGCAGGGCGGGCAAGGGCAAGGCCCCTAGTACGTCGCGCGTCCGCCGGAGATGTCGAACACGCCGCCGGTGGTGAAGGAGCAGTCCTCGGACGCGAGCCAGGTGACCAGGGCGGCGATCTCGCCCACCTCGACGAAGCGACCCATCGGGATCTTCGACTTCATGTACTCGATGAACTCGGGTGTCATCTGCTTGAAGATGTCGGTCTTGGCGGCGGCGGGGGTCACGCAGTTGACGATCACGCCCTTGCCCGCCAGCTCCTTGCCGAGCGACTTGGTGAGGCCGATCACGCCGGCCTTGGCGGCGCTGTATGCCGGCGCATTGGGATTGCCTTCCTTGCCCGCGACCGAGGCGACGTTGACGACACGGCCGTAGCCGCGCTTGAGCATGCCCGGGACCACCGCGCGGCAGCACAGGAACACGCCCGTCAGGTCGACCTCGATCACCCGGCGCCAGTCCGCGACGGGATACTCCCACGTCGCCTTGTTCGGCCCGGTGATGCCGGCGTTGTTGACGAGGATGTCGATCCTGCCGAGCGCCTTCTCGGTCGCCGCGGTCGCGGCGGCGACCGCCTCGTCGCTGGCGATGTCGACGACCTGGCCGTGGATCGTGCTCTTGCCGGCATGCGCCTTCTTGGCTTGGTCGATGGCCGCGGCATCGACGTCCCACAGGCTGACGGATGCGCCGGACAGCAGCATGCGCTCGGCAATGGCGAGCCCGATGCCGCGGGCGCCGCCGGTGATGACCGCGGCGCGGTCCTTCAGGTGATACTGGTTCATTGCGCGCCGCTCATGCTGATGCGGGTGCCGAAGCCGGGCGGGGTGAACAGCTCGAGCAGCACGGCGTTTGGCACGCGGCCGTCCATGATGACCGCGCCGTCGACGCCCTGCTCGACCGCGGCGATGCAGGTCTCGACCTTCGGGATCATGCCGCCCGAGATCGTGCCGTCGGCGATCAGCTCGCGCGTGCGCTTGACCGACAGCTCGGGGATGAAGGCCCTGGACTTGTCGAGCACGCCCATCACGTCGGTGAGCAGCAGCAGCCGCTTGGCCTTGAGCGCGCCGGCAACCGCGCCCGCCACGGTGTCGGCGTTGATGTTGTAGGTCTCGCCGCGCTCGCCCACGCCGATCGGGGCGATCACCGGGATGATGTCGCTGCGCACGAGGTCGTTGATCACCTGTGCCTCGACGCGCTCGGGCTCGCCGACGAAGCCGAGGTCGAGCACCTTCTCGATGTTGGAATCCGGGTCGCGCTTGGTGCGGCGCAGCCGGCGCGCGCGCACCAGGTTTGCGTCCTTGCCCGACAGACCGATCGCCTTGCCGCCGGCGCCGTTGATCGCCGACACGATCTGCTTGTTGATCGAGCCCGACAGCACCATCTCGACGATCTCGACCGTGGCCTGGTCGGTCACGCGCAGGCCGTCGACGAACTCGCTCTTGATCTTCAGGCGCTCGAGCATCTTGCCGATCTGCGGGCCGCCGCCGTGCACGACGACCGGGTTCATGCCGACCTGGCGCAGCAGCACGATGTCGCGCGCGAAGCTGTGCGCCAAGTGCTCTTCGCCCATGGCGTGGCCGCCGTACTTGACCACGAAGGTCTGGCCGGCATGCATGCGCATATAGGGCAGCGCCTCGGCCAGCGTCGCGGTTTTCGCGCGCAGCTCGTCGCTGACCCGGGTCTGGATCGCGGAGGTATCGCTCTTGTTCATGGCGCGCGCGAGGTTAGCCGAAAGGAGAATCGACCGCCAGCGCCGCAAGCTCGGCGCGCAGCTCGGCAACGCCCGTGCCGGCATGCGCGCTGGTGGGCATGATCACCGGATGCGCGGCGGTGTGCTTTGCCAGCTCGCGCGCCAGCGCCGCCCGCTCGCGCTCGAGCGCTTCCGGCTTCACCTTGTCGACCTTCGTGAGCACCGCCTGGTAGTTCACCGCGGCCTCGTCGAGCGCTTCCATCGTGTCGCGGTCGTGCGCGTTGGGGCCGTGGCGCGCGTCGATCAACAGGCAGACGCGCCTGAGCGTCGGGCGCCCCTTCAGGAACAGGCGCACGGTCTGGCTCCACAGCGCCGCCTTGGCCTTGCCGGCCTGGGAATAGCCGTAGCCGGGCAGGTCGACCAGCACCAGCCGCCCACCGAGCTCGAAGAAGTTGATCTGCTGCGTGCGGCCCGGCGTGTGCGACACGCGCGCCAGCGTCCGGCGCCCGGTCAGCGCGTTCACCAGGCTCGACTTGCCGACATTGGAGCGCCCGGCGAACGCGACCTCGGGCAGATCGGGCGGCGGCAGCGCGTCGAGCGTCATCGCCCCGGCGACGAAGCGGCACTCCTGCGCGAACAGGCGCCGGCCGAATTCGAGGCGCGCCGCCTGGTCGTCGGGTTGCGGGTCCGTGTCCACGGGTCCTCCCCTTTCGACCGGCTCGAGCGTGAGGACCCTTGAGCAGCCTCACCCGGAGCTTGTCGAAGGATGCACGCGCAGAAGGCTCAGGCCTTCACGCCGGCCTGGCGCATGATGACCCATTGCTGCGCGATCGACAGCAGGTTGTTCCAGGCCCAGTAGATCACGAGCCCGGCCGGGAACGCCGACAGCATGTAGGTGAACACGATCGGCAGCATCATGAACATCTTGGCCTGGATCGGGTCGGGCGGCTGCGGGTTCAGCTTCTGCTGCAGGAACATCGTCACGCCCATGATCAGCGGCCAGGCGCCAATCATCAGCAGCGCCGGCGGGTGCCAGGGGATCAGGCCGAACAGATTGAAGATGGTTGTCGGATCCTGCGCCGACAGGTCCTTGATCCAGCCGTAGAACGGTGCGTGGCGCATCTCGATCGTGACGAACAGCACCTTGTACAAGGCGAAGAACACCGGGATCTGGATGACGATCGGCAGGCAGCCGGAGACGGGGTTGACCTTCTCGCGCTTGTAGAGGTCCATCATCTCCTGGTTCAGGCGCTGGCGGTCCTCGCCGTAGAGCTCGCGCAGCCGCATCATCTCGGGCTGCAGCTTCTTCATCGCCGTCATGGACTTGTAGGACTTGTTGGCGAGCGGGAAGAAGATGAGCTTGACGATCACGGTCAGGAGCAGGATGGCGAGGCCGAAATTGCCGAGGATGCCGTAGAAGAAGTCGAGCACGAAGAAGATCGGCTTGGTCAGCCAGTAGAACCACCCGAAATCGACCGCGCGGTCGAACAGCTTGATGCCCAGCTGCTGCTCGTAGACGTCGAGCAGCTTCACTTCCTTGGCGCCGGCGAACAGATGGCCGGTCGCCTCGGCCGAGGCGCCGGGCGCCACCTGGCGCGCCGAGCCAAGGTAGTCGACCTGGTACTTGTCGGCCTTGTCGCGCACGACGTGGCGAAAATAAGCCTCCGCCCTGTCGGCCTGGTCGGGCACGAGCGCCGCCAGCCAGTACTTGTCGGTGATGCCGAGCCAGCCGCCGGTCGTGGGGAACTTCACCGCGCCGTTCTTCTCGTCCTGCATGTTGCTGTAGGTGTATTCCTGCAGCTTCCCGTCCAGCACGCCGATCAGCCCCTCGTGCAGGATGTAGAAACCGAGAACACGCGGCGTGCCCGTCCGGCTGATCAGCGCATAGGGATAGAGCGTGACCGCGGCGGAGCTCGAATTGTCCACGCGTTGCGTCACGGTCAGCATGTAGTTGGCGTCGATCGCGTAGCGGCGGGTGAACTTGAGGCCGGCGCCGTTGTCCCAGGTCAGGGTCACGGGCTGACCCGGCGTCAGCACCTCGCGGTCGGCGGTCCATGTCGTGCCCGAGTCCGGCAGCTTGGGCGCGCCGTTGCCGGGCGCCGCGGTCCAGCCGTACTCGGCGTAATAGGGTTGGCTCGTGCCCGGCGGCGACAGCAAGCGGATGCGCGGGCTGCCCGGCTCGACCGTCTCGCGGTAGTCCTTGAGCACCACGTCGTCGACCGCGCCGCCGGTGAGCGAGATCGATCCCGCCAACCGCGGCGATTCGATGCGCACGCGCTTGCTTTCGGCGATCACCGCGGCGACATCGCGCGCCGTCGGCTGCGCCGGCGGAGCGACGCCGGGGACGGTCGGCGCGCCGGGCGCCGCCGGCGACGGCGCCTGCACCGGCTGCTCCTGCTGCTGCTGCTGTTGTTGCTGCTGGATGCGCGGCCGGTCGTAGAAATAGTGGAAGCCCAGCACGATCGCGATCGACAGCGCGATCGCCAGGAACAGGTTCTTTTGGTCCATCAGCGGACGTGCTCCACCTTGCTGGTCTCGCTGCAACGGCAGCCGCGATGCACGCCGAAACGGAAGGGCGGGCGCTCGGGCACGGGGTCGTAGCCCCACCCGCCCCAGGGATGGCAGCGCATCAGCCGCGCCGCGGCGAGCCATCCGCCGGCGAGCGCGCCGTGACGCCCGATCGCCTCGCAGGCGTATTCCGAGCAGCTCGGCGCATAGCGGCAATTGACGCCGAGAACGGGCGCCACCGTCCATTGATAGGCGCGGATCAGCCCGCGCAGCACCAGGACAACTGGGTTCATCGCGTCGAAGCTTCCTCGCCGCGCCAATGGCCAAGCCGGCGCAGCGCCATCTCGAGATCCTCGACCAGCTGCGGCCATGGCCGCGTCGCCGTCTCGCGTCGCGCCACCAGGACATAGTCGTGCCCCGCGGCGCCGTGCCGGGCCAGGACCTGGCGCGCCAGGGCCCTCAAGCGCCGGCGCGCGCGATTGCGTTCCACCGCACCCCCGACCTTGCGGCTGGCCGTGAGGCCCAGGCGGATGGCGGCGTGGGCACCATCGGCTTCGTCGACGCGGCGCCAAGCCTGCACGACCATGCCGGGCGATGCCGCGCGCCGGCCGCGCTCGGCCACGCGCAGGAACTCCGGCCGGCGCGTCAATCGCCCGACCGGCGCGGTCATCGTCGGCGCTTACGTCGGCTAAAGGGAGGTCAGGCCGACAGGCGCTTGCGGCCCCTGGACCGCCGCGCGGCCAGTACCTTGCGCCCGCCCTTGGTCGCCAGACGCGCCCGGAATCCGTGGCGGCGCTTGCGGACGAGTTTGCTGGGCTGGTAGGTGCGCTTCACGACCAGGCACTCCGATCGGGGACTACTGGAAAACCGGGCGCTTATACGGGCTGGTGCGGGCGAAGTCAATGAAAAGGCCTGCCGGCAAAAGCCTTTATCTTGAAACGGGATAAGGCGGCACGCGCGGCCCTGGCGGCGGCCCCGGCGCCCGGCTAGTGTCGCAGGAGCGTGATTGGCCGGCCCGGCGTTCAAAAGGTTAGATCGACGGGCGAAAAACAGCGGAGCTTCGAAGCCATGGGCCGCGCGGTCCGCAACCTTGCCGACGGCCGGTCCAAGACGGCGATGGCGTGGCTCAAGCGCCTGTGGCCGCTGCTGCTGCTGGCGGCCGGTTTCGCGCTGTTCGTGGGGCTCAGGCTCGACCGCTACGTCAGCTTCGCCGCGCTGAAGGAGCATCGCGACCTGCTCTTGGACCTGGTGGCGCGGCACCGCACCGCGATGGCCGTCGGGTTCGTCGCCGTCTACACGCTGTGCGTGACGTTCTCGCTGCCCGTGTCGCTGGTCATGACGATCACGGCGGGGTTCCTGTTCGGCCAGTTGCTGGGCTCGGTCCTCGTGATCATCGGCGCGACGGCCGGGGCGACCGGGGTCTTCCTGGCCGCGCGCACCGCGTTCGGCGACAGCCTGTGCCGGCGTGCCGGCCCGTGGCTGAAGAAGATGGAATCCGGCTTCAAGGAGAATGCGATCTCCTACCTGATGGTGCTGCGCCTGATCCCCATCTTCCCCTTCTTTGCCGTCAACCTGGTCCCGGCGATGCTCGGCATGTCGCTGCGCGACTTCGTGCTGGCTACCTTCATCGGCATCATCCCGGGATCGTTCGTCTTCACCTCGGTGGGCGTGGGCCTGGGCAGCGTGTTCGACGCCGGCGAGGAGTTCACCGCCTCCAGCGTGCTGACCCCCAGGGTGATGCTGGCGCTGGCCGGACTGGCCTGCTTGGCGCTGCTGCCGGTGGTGTATAAGAAGCTCAAGCGACGCTGAGTCCCGCCCGCCGTTCCCGTCCTGGCCTTCTTGGGAGTCCTCGATGCTGTCCGTCGACCTGTGCGTGATCGGCGCCGGTTCCGGCGGCTTGACCGTTGCCGCCGGCGCCTCGCAGATGGGGGCGAGCGTCGTGCTGATCGAGCGCGCGCGGATGGGCGGCGACTGCCTGAACTACGGCTGCGTGCCGTCGAAGGCGCTGCTGGCCGCGGCCAAGGCGGCGGAGGCGATGCGACGCGCCGACCGCCTGGGCGTCGAACGGCACGAGCCGCGCATCGACTTCGCCGGCGTCATGGCGCATGTGCAGGACGTGATCGATGCCATCGCGCCGCACGACAGCCAGGAACGCTTCGAAGGCCTGGGCGTGCGCGTGATCCGCGCCCAGGCGCGCTTCGTCGGTTCGGACCGCGTCGAGGCCGGCGGCGAGACGATCCGCGCCAAACGCTTCGTCATCGCGACGGGATCCTCGCCTGCCGTGCCGCCGATCCCCGGCCTCGACACGGTGCCGTACCTGACCAACGAGACGCTGTTCGAGAACATGGTGAAGCCGGCGCACCTGCTGGTGGTCGGCGGCGGGCCGATCGGGCTGGAGATGGCGCAGGCCCATCGCCGGTTGGGCGCCGCGGTCACGGTGATCGAGAAGGACGCGCTGCTGCCGAAGGACGACCCCGAGCTGGTCGACGTGCTGCGGGCGCGCCTGCTCGCCGAAGGCGTGAGCCTGCTGGAGGGGGCCGAGCTCGCGCGGGTCGAGCCGACGCCGAGCGGCCTGGCCGCGATCGTGCGGCGGCAGGGTGGTGAGATCAGGCTCGCAGGCTCGCACCTGCTGGTCGCCGTCGGCCGGCAGCCCAACACGCAGGGCCTCGATCTGAACGCCGCGGGCGTGACCGCCGGGCCGAGGGGCATCGAGACCGATGCGCGGCTGCGCACGCGCAACCGGCGGATCTACGCCGTCGGCGACGTCAACGGGCGCTTTCCCTTCACCCACATGGCGTCCTATCATGCGGGGATCGTGCTGCAAAACGCGCTGTTCCGGCTGCCGGCAAGGGTGGATGATCGCGCCGTGCCGTGGGTAACGTACACCGATCCCGAGCTCGCGCAGGTCGGGCTCGCCGAGCCGGCCGCGCGCCAGCGCCATGGCCGGATCGAGGTGCTGCGCTGGTCGTTCCACGAGGTCGACCGCGCGCAGGCCGAGCGCGAGACGGACGGCTTCGCCAAGGCGATCCTCGACCGGCGCGGCCGCATCCTGGGCGCCTCGATCGTCGGCGCGCATGCCGGCGAGGCGCTGCAGCCCTGGTGCCTGGCGATCGCCAACGGCCTCGACATCAAGGCGATGGCAGGGGTGATCGCGCCCTATCCGACCTTCAGCGAGATCAACAAGCGCGTGGCCGCGAGCCACTTCACGCCGAAGCTGTTCAATGACCGCGTGCGCAGGATCGTGCGGCTGCTGATGAGGTTCGCTTGAAGCGCCCGTATCTCCATCTTCCGCATCTGGCGCTGCCGCCCTGGACCAGGGGCCTGTCGGCGCGGCTGCTCTTGCTGACCATTGCCTTCGTGATGCTGGCCGAGGTGCTGATCTACCTGCCGTCGATCGCGCGGTTCCGCCGCGACTACCTCGAGGTACGGCTTTCCAACGCGCACCTGGCGATCCTGGCCCTGGAAGCGACCAACGCCGCGACGGTCGGGCCGCTGCTGACGCAGCGCCTGCTCGACCACGCCGAGGCGAGCGCCATCGCCATCCGCGCGCCGGGGCAGGGCACGGTGATGCTGATGCAGGACCGCGTGCCGAACCCCGATGCCATCGTCGATCTACGGGACGAACCCTGGTACGGGCAGATCGGCGACTCGCTGCGCACGCTGGCGAACGACGAGCCGCGCACGCTGCGCGTGATCGGCGAGTCCTCCAAGGCGCCGGGCGTCGTGGTGGAAGTGCTGATGCGCGAGGCGCCGCTCCGGCGGCAGATGATCGGCTACTCGCAGCGCATCCTGGCACTGTCGATCGCCATCTCGCTGATCACGGCCGGGCTGGTGTTCGCGGCCCTGCAGATGATGATGGTGCGCCCGATGCGCCGGCTGACCGACAGCATGGTCGCCTTCCGCGCCGACCCCGAGAACCCGGCAACCGCGGTCGCGCCGAGCCGTCGCACCGACGAGATCGGCGTGGCCACGCGCAACCTGGCCGAGATGCAGTCCGGCCTCCTGGGCGCGCTGCGACAGAAGGCGCACCTGGCGGCGCTGGGCGAGGCCGTGGGGAAGATCAACCACGACCTGCGCAACATCCTGTCGACGGCGCGGCTGGTCTCGGACCGGCTGACCGCGAGCGCCGACCCCTATGTGCGCAAGACCGCGCCGGTCCTGCTCGACGCGATCGACAAGGCGGTCGAACTCTGCTCGCGCACGCTCGAGTTCACGCGCGAGGAGCAGCCGGCGCCGCGCCGCGCGCGCTTCGGCCTGCGCGACCTGGTCGAGGAGGTCGTCGCCGGCCTGGCGCCCGCCGCGGTGGGAACGCGCTGGGTCAACGACATCGACCCGGCGCTGCAGGTCGTGGCCGACCGCGACCAGCTCTATCGCGTGATCTCGAACCTCGCGCGCAACGCCATGGAAGCGGGCGCCGGGCGCATCGCGATCGGCGGGGCGCGCGGCGAGGGCCGCATCGCCATCGTCGTCTCCGACGACGGGCCCGGCATCGCGCCGGCGGCGCGCGAGCGGCTGTTCAAGGCCTTCGCCGCCTCGACCCGGCGCGGCGGATCGGGGCTCGGCCTCGCCATCGCGCGCGAGATCGCCCGCGCGCATGGCGGCGACGTCGTGCTGCAGGATACCGGCCCGGGCGGCACGCGCTTCCGCATCGAGCTGCCGGAAACCGAGGCCGACGCCGCCGCGTCCTCGGCGCAGCCCTTGTCGCAACGCGCGGTTTCCTGATAGTCCTTCGACAGGCTCGGGATGAGGAGAAACGACAAGCCTCGTGCTGCGCCTGTCGAAGCATGAGATAGCAATCCGGGGACCAAAATGGGCGGTAGCACCTGCAAGTGGATTGCCGGCGGCATCATCGGCCTGATCGGCATACTTGGCCTGTTCGTGTCGGCGCATGCGCACGACACCGCGTTCTACATCCTGGGTCTGGCCGTGTTCGTCATCGTCGTGCTGGTGATCGGCGGCATGATCAAGCGCCACTTCGACCTGCAGGAAGGCGCGCACGGCCACGGCTGAGCCCCGGACGCGCCGCCCGTGGCCTGGGATCCCGCGCAATACCTGAAATTCGGCGGCGAGCGCCTGAGGCCGGCGCTCGACCTGCTGGCGCGCGTGCCGCTCGACGCGCCGGCGCGCGTGGTCGACCTCGGCTGCGGCACCGGGTCGCTGACCCGCATCCTGGCCGAGCGCTTCCCCGGCGCCGCGGTGACCGGGCTGGACGGGTCGCCCGAGATGCTGGCCGCCGCGCAGAAGAGCGCCAAGCCGGGCGAGACCATCCGGTGGCAGCAGGCCGACATCGCGCAGTGGCGCGCCGACCCTCCGGTCGACCTGATCTACAGCAACGCCGCGCTGCACTGGCTGAGCGGCCACGCGACGCTGTTCCCGCATCTGCTGGCGCAGCTGGATCGAGGCGGCGTGCTGGCGGTGCAGATGCCGCGCCAGCATGACGCCCCGTCGCACCGGCTGATCGACGACGGCATGCGGGCCTATCCCTATCTGGCCGAGCGCATGAAGAAGAACCCGCGGCCTGCGCCGGTCGGCGATCCCGGGTTCTTCTACGACGTGCTGCGGCCGCTCGCGTCGTCGCTCGACCTCTGGGAGACCGAGTACCTGCACGTGCTGGAAGGCGCCGACCCGGTGCCGGAGTTCACGCGCTCGACCACGCTGAAGCCGGTGCTGGAGAACCTCGATCCCGGCGACCGCGACACCTACATGGCCGGGTACCGCGCCGCCTGCCGCACGGCCTATCCGCCGCGCCCGGACGGGCGCACCCTTTTTCCCTTCCGGCGGATCTTCATCGTGGCGGTGAAATAGGAGCTGTCAGCTTTCAGCCAAAGAAGAACAGTCTGGCTGATCGCTGAGTCTGATCGCTGGCGGCAGTTCTTCAATCCACCGCCAGCACGACCGCCTTCAGATACGCGCTCTCCGGCAGGTAGGGATGCACCGGGTGATCGGGGCCGGCGCCCGCGGTGCGCAGAATGCGGCCGCTGCGGCCGGCGTCGGCTAGGCCGCGACGGAGCTGCTCCGTGAAGGTCTCGAGCTCGACGTTGTGCGAGCACGACGCCATGAACAGCACGCCCCCGGGCGCGGTCAGGCGCGCGGCGAGTCGCGCCAGCTTGCGGTAGCCGCGCACGCCGGCGGCAAGATCCTTCTTCGACTTCACGAAGGCCGGCGGATCGGCGATGACGACGTCGAAGCGTTCGCCGGCGTCGCCGCGCTTCTCCGCCTCGGCGAAGATCTCCGCGCGCACGAAGCGGCACTTGGTCGCGACGCCGTTCTCGCGCGCGGCGCGCTCGGCCAGCGCCAGGGCCGGCTCGGAGCGGTCGACGGCGACGACCTCCCCCGCGCCCGCCACCGCCGCCTGGATCGCGAAGCCGCCAGTGTGGCTGTAGAGATCGATCACGCGCCCGCCCTTCCTTGCGAGCGCCGCCATGAACGCGCGGTTGCCGCGCTGGTCGTAGAACCAGCCGGTCTTCTGCCCGCCGAGGATGTCGGCAAAGAAGGCGACCCCGTTCTCGACCAGCTTGACCGGCCCGGTCACCTCGCCCTTGGCGACGCGCACGTCCTGGCCGAGGCCTTCGAGCGCGCGGATGGCGCCGTCGTTGCGCAAGACCACGGTCCTGGGCGCCAGCGTGCGCTCGAGCGCGTCGAGCAGCACGAGGGTCAGGCGCTCCATGCCGGCGGTGTTGACCTGCATGGCGCAGAGGTCGCCGAAGCGGTCGATCACGAGACCCGGCATCAGATCGGCCTCGGCATGGACGAGGCGGTAGTACGGCTCGTCGAACAGGCGCTCGCGCAATACCAGCGCCTGCTTCAGCCGCCGCGCGAAGAAGCGCGCATCGACCGTCGCCTGGGCATCGCGGTCGAGCAGGCGCGCGGCCACGAGGGTGCGCGGATTGAACATGAACACGCCCACGGCGCGGCCCTCGGCATTCTCCACCACCGCCAAGGTGCCGGGCTCGAGCGCCTTGGCGCGCTCGTCCATGACGATCTCGTTGGAATAGATCCAGGGATGGCCATGGCGGACGCGCTTGTCGCGCCCCGGCAACAGCCGGACGACCGGCCGCGTCGTCTGCTCGGCCGGATCGCTTTGGGTCGGCAGGGCTTCAGTCACCGCGCGCGATGCCCTCGCGCCGCGGATCGGCGCCGCCGACCAGCCCTGCCGGCGTCACGACGATGCCCTGGATGCCCGAGGTGAAGGCGAGAACCGCGACCTGATGGCCCATGGCATCGAGCGCCGGCTTCAGCGCCTCGGCCGCGGTGCCCTTCTCCAGCTCGGTAGCACCACCGCGGCTGCCGACATTGGGCAGCGCGATCGCCTGCTGGATGTCCATGCCCCAGTCGAGCACGCCGATGATGGTCTTGACCACGTAGTTGATGATCGCGCTGCCACCGGGCGAGCCGACCGTCATCACGAGCTTGCCGTCCCTGTCGAACACCAGGGTCGGCGCCATCGAGCTGCGCGGCCGCTTGCGCGGCTCGACGCGGTTGGCGACCGGCTTGCCCTCGTCGGTCGGCGAGAACGCGAAATCGGTCAGCTGGTTGTTGAGCAGGAAGCCGTGCACCATCAGGCGCGAGCCGAACTGGTCCTCGATCGTCGTGGTCATCGACACCGCGTTGCCGTCGGCGTCGATGACGGCGATATGACTGGTCGAGGGCAGCTCGAGCGAGTCGTCGCGGCCCCATTGATCGGGCCGGGCGCGCGTGTCCCTCTGCGGCGGCTCGCCGGGCTTGGCCTTGCCCATCGCCTTGCCGGGCTGGATCTCCTTGGCGCGCGCCTTCAGGTAGTCGCCGTCGATCAGGCCCTTCACCGGCACCTTCACGTAGTCGGCGTCGGCCATGTAGAGCCCGCGATCGGCATAGGCAAGGCGCATCGCCTCGGCCATCAGATGCACCGCCTCGGCCGACATCGGCGCGAGGGACTTGAGATCGAATTCCTGCAGCATGCCGAGGATCTGGAGCACGGTGAGCCCGCCGGAGCTGGGCGGGCCCATGCCGCAGACGACCCACACGCGATACGGTCCGCAGACCGGCGCGCGCTCCTCCGGTTTGTACGAGGACAGGTCTTCGAGCGTCATGTCCCCCGGATTGGCGGGCGCGCCCGTGACCGTGGCGACGATGTCGCGCGCGATGTCGCCGCCATAGAACGTCTTGGCGCCGTCGCTCGCGACGAGGCGGAGCACGTCGGCGAGCGGCTTGTTGACGAGGGTGTGGCCGGCCGGCCAGGGCGTGCCGTCGGGGCGGTAGAAATAGGCGTTCGCCGGCTCGACCTTGGGCAGCGACTTCTCGACGGCGAGCAGCGCGGCGAGCCGCGGCGACACCGCGAACCCCTTGACCGACAGATCAATCGCGGGCTGGAACAGCTTTGCCCAGTCGAGCTTGCCATAGAGCCCGTGCGCGCGCTCGAGCATGCGCAAGAGGCCCGGAACGCCGACCGAGCGGCCGCCGACCGCGGCCTCGATGAACTTCATCGGTTTGCCGTCCGCGCCGAGGAACCGGTCGGGCGATGCCGCCATCGGCGCGGTCTCGCGGCCGTCGAAGGTCGTGGTCGACTTGGTGGCGGCGTCGTAGTGCAGCAGGAATGCGCCGCCCCCGATGCCGGAGGATTGCGGCTCGACCAGGTTCAGCACCATCTGCGCGGCGATCGCCGCGTCGACCGCGCTGCCGCCGGCGCGCAGGATCCCGAGCCCGGCTTCCACCGCCAAGGGATTGGCCGCGGCGACCATGTGGCGGCCCGCCTTCGCCGCCGCGACGGGCGCGGCGCGGCCGCTGGCGGCCTCCGGCGCCTGCGGCTGGGCAAGCGCACCGCCGAAGCCCGCCGGTGCGCCGGTCAACAGCGCGGCAAAGGTCAGCGCGAATACGCGCCAGCAAGTCGTTCCCATGCGGCGATCTTAGCAGGCCGGCAATGGCCTGTCGCAGGGCCGCGAGGCTTGCACGGCCGCGCGGCTTCGCCTACACGCGCTCGTGAAGTTGGCAGCGGAGCATCCGACGATGAGCATCGCCATGGCGGTCAGCATACTGCTGGTATCGCTGACAATCCTCGTGCACTACGAAGCGCTGCGCCTGACCTCGGGCGTGCTGCCGAAGCTGACGGCCATGGCGCCACGGCCGCGAATCATCTTCGTGATCTTCGCGGTGTTCGCCGCCCACACCGTCGAGGTCTACCTTTATGCCATCGGATACTGGCTGCTGGTCGGGTTCGATCCGGCCGGCACCGGCGCCATGGTGACGCACGCGGATGGACGTCCCAGCCAGCAGTTCGAGGACTTGATCTATTTCTCGACCATCACCTTCACGACGATCGGATTCGGCGACATGGTGCCGAAGGGCGCCGTGCGTCTGGTTTCCGGCGTGCAGGGGCTGAACGGGCTGCTGCTGATCGGCTGGTCGGCCTCGTTCACCTATCTGTGCATGGAGAAGCTGTGGCCCGTGCACGCGGAGCGGCGGCACGCCCGCGCGGCCCGGCACGCCGCCCGCCACAGGGAACACTGACATGCGCGGTTGGATTCACCACCTCGACCTCACGGTGAGAGATCCGCGGGCGTCGCGCGCGTTCTATGATCAGGTTCTCGGCTTCATGGGCTATCGGCTGGCGCGGGAGGACGAGTGCGGCTTCGATTGGGCGCTGCCGGGCCCGGCGGACGGGCATTGCTCGATCGGCATCGTCCGAACCGCGGGCGACGGCGTGACGCGGCGCCATGACCGGTATTCGCCCGGCCTGCACCATGTCGCCTGGCACGTCGACAGCCGCGACGACGTCGACCGCCTCTACGCCGTGCTAAAGACGATCGACGCCACCATCCTCGATCCGCCGGCGTTGTATCCGCAGTACAGCGCCGGCTACTACGCCCTGTTCTTCGCCGATCCCGATGGGCTGGAGCTGGAGTTCGTGTACGAGCCCTGAGAACGCGGCGGCGCGAACGGCCTAGCCCAACTTGCGCAGTTGAGGGTGGCGAATCAGATTTTTGGCGATGCCGCGCTGAGTCGGATCAGGCACTTGCGTGCGATGTTGGGCGGATTTGGGCGTGTAGTGCCGACCTTGGGTATTTTCTTTTGCCGATAGTTG
>JAKLKW010000237.1 GCA_023150455.1 Alphaproteobacteria bacterium
GCGCGCGCCTAGGGCCTGACGCTCACCTGCATCACGGCGCCGTCGTCCGGCGAAGCCTGGATCGAAAATCCGAGCTGGCGGCAGAGCTCGAGCATGTTGGTATTCTCGGCCAGCACGTCGCCGTGGACCTCGCCGATGCCGCGGGCGCGGGCATAGGAAAGGATGTGCTCCATCAGGAGCCGCCCGAGACCCTTGCCCGCCACGTCGGTGCGCACGATGACGGCGAACTCGGCGCGGACGTTGTCGGGATCGGCGCTGAGGCGGCCGACGCCGTAGAGCTCCTCCACGCCGCCCTCGAGCGGTGCCGCCAGCACGAAGGCCATCTCGCGGTCGTAGTCGATCTGCGTCAGCCTTGCCGCCATGGCGTGCTCGAGCGTGCGGAGCGGCGCGAAGAAGCGCATGCGCACGGCATGCGGGCTCAGCCTCGTGAAGGCATGGCGCAGCGCCGGCTCGTCCTCCGGGCGGATGGGCCGCAGCCGATAGCGGCGCCCGTCATGGTCGGCGACGATCTCCTCGAGTTCCTGCGGGTAAGGGCGGATCGCCAGGCGCTCGGTCGTGGGCCGCCTGCCGCCGACCGGCTGGAGCGGGCGCACGCGCACGCGCGCGTCCAAGGCCAGCACACCGTCGGCGTCGGCCAGGAGCGGGTTGATGTCGAGCTCGACGACCTCGGGCAGGTCGATGGCGATCTGCGCGGCGCGGATCATGGCGAGCGCGATGGCGTCGACGTCGGCACCGGGACGGCCGCGATGCGGCTGCAGCAGGCGCCAGACGCGGGTGCGCGCCAGCGCCGCGCGCGCCAGCACGAGGTTGAGCGGCGGCAGCGCCAGCGCCTTGTCGTCGGCCAGCTCGACCGCCGTGCCGCCCTGGCCGATCAGCACGACCGGCCCGAACTGGCGATCCTCCACGATGCCCACGATCAGCTCGTGCGCGCGCGGGCGGCTGGCCATCGGCTGCACGGTGAAGCCCTCGAGCCGCGCCTCGGGACGGCGCGCGCGCACCGCGTCGAGCATGCGCGCCGCCGCCTGGCGCGCCGCGATGGGCGTGGCGAGGTCGAGCGCCACGCCGCCGACGTCGGTCTTGTGCGTGATGTCGGGCGAGCGGATCTTGACCGCGACCGGGCCCATCATGCCGTGCGCGAGCTCGGCGACCTGCTCGGGATTGGCGGCGATGCGCGTGGGCACGACCGGCACGCCGTAGGCCGTGAGCAGATCCTTGGCCTCGGCCTCGCCCAGCCATTCCTGCCCGGAGGCGAGCGACTGGTCGACGATGGCACGGCCGCGCGCCGTGTCGCACCGGATCTCGCTCGCGAGCGTCGGCGGCGTCTGCATCAGGGCTTCCTGGTTGCGCCGGTATTCGACCAGCTGCATGAAGCCGCGCCCGGCCTGGTCGGGCGTGTCGAACGAGGCGATGCGTGCCTCGGCCAGGCGCCGCCGCCCGGGCTCGGCCGCGGCGCCGCCGACCCAGCTGGTCAAGACCGAGCGCCTTCGGTCGTCGACCGCCTTGATCACCGCCTCCGCGGCTTCGAGCGGCGAGGTGATCGCGGTCGGGCAGTTGAGCACCAGCAGCGCGTCGGCGTTGCGGTCCTCGAGCACCGCTGAGACCGCGGCGGCATAGCGCGATCCGTCGGCGTCGCCGATGATGTCGACAGGATTGTCGTGCGACCAGGTCGGCGGAAGCACCGCGTTCAGGCGCTCCATCGTATCGGGCCGCAGCGCCGCCAGCCTGCCGCCGGCCTCGGCCAGGGCGTCGACCGCCATGACGCCGAGGCCGCCGCCGTTGGTGACGATCACGAGCCGGTCGCCGGCGGGCGCGCGCAGCATCGCCAGCGTCTCGACGGCGTCGAACAGGTCGGCGAGCTCGCGCACGCGCAGCATGCCGGCGCGGCGGAAGGCGGCGTCGTAGACCGCGTCCATGCCGGCGAGCGCGCCGGTATGCGACGCGGCGGCCTTGGCGCCGGCCTCGCCGCGCCCGGCCTTGACCACGACCACCGGCTTGATACGCGCCGTGGCGCGTGCCGCCGACATGAACTTGCGCGCGTGGGTCACCTGCTCGATGTAGAGCAGGATCGCGCGCACGTTCGCATCCCGCCCGAGATGGTCGAGCATGTCGCCGAAATCGACGTCGGCCATGTCGCCGAGCGAGACCATGTGCGAGAAGCCGATGCCGCGCGATGCGGCCCAGTCGAGCACGGAGACCAGGATCGCGCCGGATTGGGTGACGAAGGCGAGGTCGCCGGACGTCGCGGCGATGTGCGCGAAGCTGGCGTTGAGCCCGATCTGCGGCGCGAGCACGCCGACGCAGTTCGGCCCGAGCACGCGCAGGAGATGCGGCCGCGCCGCGTCGAGCATCGCCTGGCGCAGGCCGTCCTTGGCGCCGACGCCGGCGGTGATCACCACCGCGGCGCGCGTGCCGCGCGCGGCCAGCGCGGCGACGAGCCCGGGCACGGTCGCGGGCGGCGTGGCGATGACGGCAAGATCGGGCGCCAGCGGCAGGTCCGCCACGTCGGGATAGACCGGCAGGCCGGCGATCGTCTTGTGCCTGGGATTGACCAGCAGAAGCTGGCCCTTGAAACCGGCGGCCACGAGGTTGCGCGCGACCACCGTGCCGACCGCGCCGGGGCGCTGGCTCGCCCCGATCAGCGCGACCGATTGCGGCCGGAGCAGCGCGTCGAGATTGCGGATCGACATGACGATGGGGCGGCCGGCCGGTTACTTCAGGCTCGCGAGCGCGCGCTGATAGGTCTTGAGCGCCTCGTCGCCGAAGCAGCAGAAGACGACACGCTCGATGCGCTTCTCCTTGCCTAGAATCTCGGCCACGGCGCCGACCGCGATCTGCGTGGCCGCTTCCAGCGGATAGCCGTAGATGCCGGTCGAGATGGCGGGGAAGGCGACCGACTTGAGGCCGTGCTCGACCGCGAGCGCCAGCGAGGTTCGATAGCAGCTGGCAAGCTCCTCGGCCTCGCCCGACTGGCCGCCTTGCCATACCGGCCCGACCGTGTGGATGATGCGCTTGGCGGGCAGGCGATAGGATTTCGTGATCACGGCCTGGCCGGTCGGGCAGCCGCCGATGCCGTTCAGCTCTTCCTGCAGCTCCGGTCCGGCGGCGCGATGGATGGCGCCGTCGACGCCGCCGCCGCGGATGAGCCGGCTGTTGGCCGCGTTGACGATCGCATCGACCTTGAGGCCGGTGATGTCGGCCGCGACGGCTTCCATGCGCTGGATCGGCACCATGCGGCGATCATAGCCGCGCGCGAGCGCGAATTCGAGGCGGCACGCGCGCGAGCGGGGAAGCGCCGGAAATGCTACGACTTTGTCCCGGGTCCGGCTCCCCGAGGGTTCCATGACCAACGAAGCGATGCATATCCGCGCGCTGCAGCTGGGCGACCGCATCGAGGTGAAGGGGCTGGAGCGCGAGGACGCGTTCTCCAGCAACCCGCTCGCTTTCCGCACGCGCGGCGGCGGCCGGGCGGCCGCTGATCCGGCCACCCAACCGGATTTTTCCGCGGGCGGATTCGGGCCCGCGGTGGTGCTGTTCAAGTCGGGCGCGGCGGTCTTCATCAACATGACGCCGGTCGAGGAAGAGGACGTCATCCGGTCCTTGGGCGCGCGCATCGTCGAGCCGCTGGCCGAGCGCGAGAGCGAAACCGCGCAGATCGTGATCCGGCCGGACGAGGACGGCATCACGTCGCCGACGGGCGCGATCCAGCTCAAGGCGGCGGACTCCAACCGGCTGCTGCTGGTGGCAGAGGCGCTGGCGGTCAGCGTGGCGCTGGCGCATGACGAGCGGCGCATCGCCCGCGCCTTCGAGCGCCTGGAGCCGGTCGCCTCGAGCCTGGTCAAGCGCCGCCTGCCGCCCGGCCCGAAAGCGGCGCTGCTTGGCCAGATCGGCGAGGCGCTGCATATCCAGCAGCGCCTGGCGGAACGCGTCGACCTGGACGAGAAGCCGGACCTGTTGTGGGACCATCCGGAACTCGAGCGCTTCTGGGCCAAGCTGGTCGACGAATACGACCTGCCGCAGCGCGCCCGCGCGATCGAGCGGCGGCTCGCCGTCATCCGCGAGACGGCGGACACGATCACCGACCTGATCTCGACCCGGACGAGCCATCGGCTGGAGTGGTACATTATTGCCCTGATCGCGCTGGAGATCGCCCTGGGCCTGTGGGACCGCTTCACGAAGTGATTGAACCCGCTGGGGAAATCCTTGTCGGGCCGGTGCGGCGATCCGGGCGGCGGCGGCCGAAGTTCCGCAAGCAAGACGAATCAGACCGCGCATCGATTGCCACCGGCGGTCCGCCTGTGAATACTGTTGATAACGGGCATAACTTCGCGCCTACGCAGGCTCAATTGCTGCGGGAACGACCATGTTGCGAGCCGCGGCGCCGGCAGACCAGGGCGGATCGACGATGAAGGCCGAGCCGGGCGACAGGCTCGGCCGAGCCGACGGGCGCGAGCTGCGCGTCCTGGTGGTCGAGGATGAAGGCCTGGTGGCCCTCGACCTGGCCTCGATCGTGGAGCAATTCGGCGGCACGGTGATCGGGCCGGTCGCCTCGGTCAGCGAGGCGCTGCGCTCTGCCGCGCAGCAGCCGCCCGACGTCGCGCTGATGGACATCCGACTGCCGGACGGCGACGGTATCGACGCCGCCCACCAGATCCGCGAGCGGCACGGCGCGCGCATCGTGTTCGTGACGGGCAATACCGATCCCGAGACCCTGCTGCGCATCGGCAAGTTCGGCCGCGCGCCGCTGGTGCCGAAGCCGATCTCGATCGACGGGCTGAAGCGCGCCATCCAGCGCGCCTGCCGCGATCCGGAATAAAACCGGGCATCGCGCGTCCGCGGGGACGCCGGGCCCGGTCGTGCTGGCCGTGACGCTCAAGACGAGATGCCGATGATCGATTCCCTGACGCAGTGGCTGTTCAGCACCGACCAGCTCATGCCGCATGGCTTCTGCCTGCTGTGGCGGCCCGACCTGGTCTGGACCCATGTGGCCGCGGACGCCACGATCGCGCTGTCCTACTTCACCATCCCGCTCTTCCTGGTGACGCTGGCGCGCCGGCGGAGCGACCTGCTGTTCACATGGCCCTTCTATCTGTTCGGCACGTTCATCCTGCTCTGCGGCACCACGCATCTCTTGAGCATCATCTCGTTCTGGCGGCCGATCTACGGGCTCGAGGCCGTCGTCAAGGTGGCGACCGGGCTCGCGTCGATCGGCACCGCCATCCTGGTCTGGCCGCTGCTGCCGCGGCTGCTGTCGCTGCCCAACCGCGAGGCACTGCAACGCGTGAACGAAGAGCTGGAGCAGCGCGTGGCCGAGCGCACGGAAGAGGTCGAGCGCGCCAATCAGCAGCTCACCGTCCTGCTGCAGGAAGTGCATCACCGCGTGAAGAACAACCTGCAGGTCGTCGCCTCGATGCTGCGGCTGCAGCAGCGGCGCTTCGCCGACGCGCAACTGCGCGACGCGCTCGAGCGCAGCATCTCGCGCGTGCACGCGATGAGCCTGGTGCACCAGGCGCTGTACGGCAGCACGAACTTCGTCAGCGTCAACGTCGGCAGCTACATGCGCAAACTGATCGAGTACGTGCAGCAGGCCGACCCGCGCGTGGCCGAGGTGAAAATCGAGGCCACGGCCGACGACACCGCGCTGCCGATCGACCAGTCGGTGCCGCTGGCGCTGATCGCCAACGAGGTGGTCACCAACGCGCTGAAGCACGCCTTCCCCAACCAGCGCGCCGGCCGCGTGCGCATCGCGGTTGCGACCGAGGGTGGCAAGGTGCGGCTGGAGGTGATCGACAACGGCGTCGGCGCCCCCCTGGACCAAAGCGGGGCAGGCGAGCAAGGCGGCAGGGGCTTCGGCATGCAGATCGTGCACGCGCTGGCGCAGCAGCTTGGTGGCAGCGCGCGCTACGAAACCGTGGCCGGCGGCGGCGCGCATTTCGTGCTCGAGTTCGAGCGCCAGGATACGCCGGCGGAGCGCGCGCGCGGCGCCGGTGCCGCGCCGGTCGAAACCGCCGCCGCCGCGGCCAGGTAGGCCAGCCGACCTCTCGAACCGCGCGGGAGGCGCCCGGCCGCTGCCCAGCTAGGCGTGCAACTCCAGCCGGCGCCTCACTTCGTCGACCAGCTCGACCACGTCCTGGTGCGTCCGGTTTACGAACTCGATGCGCGTGCCGGTCGGCTGCGGTCCGGCCAGCGAGCCCGACTCCGGCACCGGCGCGCACTGCACGATCTGGTCGGTGTTCACGATCACGGCCGTGCCGCCGGGC
>JAKLKW010000238.1 GCA_023150455.1 Alphaproteobacteria bacterium
GGCCAGCGCGCCGCCGGCGGCCGCGCCCGCGACGGGAGCTGCGAGCGCCGCGGCGCAGGAGCGCCTGGCGCAGCTTAAGGACCTGCTGGCGCAGGGCGTCATCACGAAGGAGGAATACGCCGTCAAGGAGCGCGAGATCCTGACGGCCTCGCCGGCCAGCGCGATCGCGACTGAGCTGTCGGAAGCGAACCGGCTCTTCCGCGAGCGGAAGCTGACGCAGGACCAGTTCGTGCAGCGCCGCGCCAACGCGCTCGCGCGCATCAACCCGGCCGAGATGGCGCCCAAGGACGCGCTGATCCTGCTGAACCAGCTGCTGGATGCGCGCCTGATCTCACCCTCCGAGCACGGCGCCAAGCGCAGCCTGATGCTGTCGGCATTGTAGAGAAGCCCGCCGATGATAGGGGTTGCAGCGCTCCTCATCCTTCGAGACGCCCGCGCCTGAGGTTCTCGAGGGGGCTCGCTCCTCAGCGCATATGAATCTGTCCGATCTCCGATCCCCCTGCCCCTGCGGGAGCGAGGCCGCGTCGTATCGGCTATTGGTCGCCGGCGTTCACGGGGCGATCGGACCCTCGTGGAGCACCATCGCGCAGGTCGGGCAGCAGGTGGCCACGGCACACGGTGCTGGGCCGCCCAGCTTTTCAGGACGAGTCGTGCCATCCATAGTCGCGGATCGCCGCCTCCCTGGTGACGGCGCCCTCGGCAATATCGGCCGCGACCGCGCTGCGACACCGCGCTCCCGGATCGCCATAACCGCCACCCCCGGCCTCCAGCATCTCGACGCGGTCGCCCGGCGCGAGGGCGTAGCGCCCCTTCGGATGCACCGTCGCACCGTTGATCTTGATCTCGCGCAGCCGTCCGGGCTTGCCGCCAAGCACCCCTGCAGGCGCGAACTCGGTCCGCCCGGCCAGGCAGGAGATCGTCATCGGGCGGTCGCCATCATTGCAGATCGTGATCTGCTGGCCGAGGCCGCCGCGGAATTCGCCTGGCCCGCCTGAGTCTGCCAGCAGCTCTTTCCTCTCGATCGTGGTGCCGGTCAGGTTCTCCCACACCTCGACCGGCGTGCCAGTCATGTTGGAGGGGCTGGGCGTGCAGGGCGCGCCGTCAATTCCCCGCAGTGCGCCGAATCCGCCCGACGCGAAGAAGATCGACGATACGCCACGGCCTTCGCGCGTGCGTCCCTGAACGTTGATCAGGTTGAGCATGCCGGAATCGGCCTGCACCCGGGCGGGCAGCGCTTCGGCCAGCGCGCCGAAGATCAGCGGCACGACGAAATGCCCGACGATGTGCCGACCGCCGGTCGGGAAGGGCGGCAGAGGATTGAGGATGCAGTTCTCCGCCGCGGCCACGGCGATCGGGCGCAACGATCCGTCGTTGTTTGGTATCCTCGGCGTGGTGAGCGTCTTTATTGCGTAGCAGGTCATCGCCCGCGTGTAGCAGAGCGGCACGTTGATCGCGGCCGGAATGGCCGGACCGGTGCCGGCGAAGTCGACCTTCACGCTGCTGCCGGCGACCGTCACCGCGCAGGCCAGGGTCAACGGACGGTCGTGCCCCTCGACCTGGATGCGGTTGCGATAGGTTCCCGGGCGGATTTTGGCCAGTTCGTCGCGCAGCGCTCGGTCCGAGAAGTCCATGATGGCGTCGGCTAGCGGCTCCAGGCTGTCGATCCCGTATTCGTCCATGAACTCGACCAGCATGCGGCCGCCGACCGTCGTGCAACTGACATTGGCCATCAGGTCGCCAACGGTCTGCTCGGGCACCCGGACGTTGGTCTCAACCAACTCGATTACGAACGGGTCGACCTTGCCGGCGGTGGCCAGCTTGCAGACCGGGAATCGCAGCCCCTCCTCGTATACCTCGCGCGCCATGGCCGAGAAGCCGGCGCCACCGATGTCCGGCAGATGCGTGATCGACATGGCGTAGCCGACCAGCGTCCCGCGCCGGAACACGGGCTGCATCACGTTGATGTCGAACAGGTGCCCGGTGCCGATCCACGGGTCGTTGGTCATCACAACGTCGCCCGGTGCCAGCGTTTCGGGCGGAAAACGGCGCAGCATGTGCGCCAGGGTCTCGGGCGCGGTGCCGGTGAAGGACGGCACACTGTAGCTGCCCTGGGCCAGCGACCGGCCGCGATGGTCGAACAGCACGCAGGACAGGTCGTAGCTTTCGCGCACATTGGTCGAGAACGATGTCCGCACCAGGGTGTTGATGATCTCGTCGGCGATCGAGATCAGGCGGTCCCACTGGATGCCGAGGCTGATGGGATCGATCGCGCTCATGCCGCTTCTCCCAGGTCGATCACGAGGTTGCCCTGCGCGTCGATGGCCGCCACGTCGCCGGCGCCCAGCACGCAAGTCGACTCGCGCTCCTCGACGAGCGCCGGCCCGGCGACGCGCATGCCTGGCTTCAACGAATAGCGGTCGTAGACCGGCACCTCGACCGCGCCGGCATGCTCGGGCAGATAGATCGGCCGGCGCGCCTTGACCACCGGTTCCGTCGTGTTGCCCTGGGCGAGGCTGTAGCTCACATGCTCGCCCGGAACCGGGCCTTGGACCTCGACCTTCCAGGCGACAATCTCGACGGGCCAGTCTTCAAAACTCTGGCCAAACACCAGCGCATATGCAGCGGCAAACAGGCGCGGCAGATCCAGTAGCAGCGCTGGCGCTGCGCCGTCGGGCAGCGGTACCTCCACCTCGTAGCCCTGGCCGTCATAACGCAGGTCCAATCGGAACGATCGCCGCGCCTCGGAACGGGGGATGCCGGCACCGTCGAGGAACTGCATGGCGTCGTTCGCCAGGCGCTCGAGCTGTTCGGCGAAGGAATTGGGGGTAAGACGGTCCAGTCCGACGCGGTGCGAACGCACCAGCTCGAAGCCGACCGGGCTGGTCAGTAGCCCGAAGGCAGACATTACGCCTGCTCCCCAGGGACACACCACGCGCGGGATGCGCAGCTTGCGCGCGACCCGCACCGCATGAAGCGGCCCCGATCCGCCGAACGCCACCATGGCGCAGCGACGATAGTCCACGCCGCGCTCCGAGGCATGCACGCGGAAAGCGCGCGCGACGTCCTCGCTGATCACCTCGTGGATGCCCCAGGCGGCGCGCTCCAGCGTCACGCCCAGCGGCTCGGCCACGCTCTGGCGAATCGCCGACTTCGCGGCCTCGAGGTCGAGCGCCATCTTGCCGCCCAGGAACGACGCGCTATCGAGGTAGCCCAGCACCAGGTTGGCGTCGGTCAGGGTGGGGTACCGGCCGCCGCGGCCATAGCAGGCAGGGCCCGGATCGGCGCCGGCGCTGCGCGGGCCGACGCGCAGTGTGCCGCGCTCGTCCACCTCGGCCAAACTGCCGCCCCCGGCGCCAATTTCGATCATGTCAAGCACCGGGATCTTCACCGGCAAGCCGCTGCCGCGCTTGAATTCATGTACCCGCGCCACCTCCATCTCGTAGCGCTTAAGCGGCTCGCCACCCTGCACGATGCAGCCCTTGGCGGTGGTGCCGCCCATGTCGAACGAAAGCAGCTGTGGCAGACCCAGCACGCGACCGTGCCGCGCCGCCATCAGCGCGCCCGCCGCCGGCCCCGATTCCAGCATGCGCACCGGGAAGCGCCGCGCCACCTCGGCCGTAAGCGTGCCGCCCGACGAGCTCATGATCAGGAACTTGCCGGCGAAGCCCAGGCTCCCCAGGCCTTGCTCCAGCCGGGAGATATAGCGGTCGACCACGGGCCGGACATAGGCGTTTAGGCACGCCGTGGTCCATCGCTCGTATTCGCGCATGAATGGGAACACCTCGGCCGAAGCCGATACGGCCAGGCCAGGGAAACGTCGGTGCACCCAGTCGACGACGGTCTGTTCGTTGGAAGGGTCGTAGTAGGAGTGCAGGAAGCACACCGCGACCGCTTCGATCTTGCGCTGCGCGATCGCGCCCGCCAGCGCCGCCTCGATCCCGTCGAGTGATAGCGGCCGCAACTCTCGCCCGTCATAGCCGCGGCGCTCGTCCACCTCGAAGCGCAGTGCACGCGGCACGACTGGCTCAGGAAAGCGGATTCGCAGGTCGAACAGGTCGTAGCGACGCTCCAGTGCGATATCCAGCACGTCGCGGAAGCCGCGGGTTACCAGCATCGCGGTGGGCACGCCCTTGCGCTCGATCACCGCGTTGGTCACCAGCGTGGTACCGTGTACCACAGTGCCAAGGTCGCCCGGCGCGATGCCTGCGGCACGGCACAGCGTCGCCGTGCCCTCGATCACCGCGATCGCGGGATCGCCGGGGGTGGTGAGCTGCTTG
Organism: Alphaproteobacteria bacterium; assembly: GCA_023150455.1. GTDB lineage: Bacteria > Pseudomonadota > Alphaproteobacteria > JAEULC01 > JAEULC01 > JAEULC01. The sequence goes on from JAKLKW010000238.1 coordinate 4,278, forward strand.
TGCGTGTGCACCGCGCCGCTATGGTCGTCGAAGAGGGCGAAGTCGGTGAATGTGCCGCCGATATCGACGCCGATTCTGTAGCGCATGGTCGGGGTCCGGTTACAAACAGGATGCGAAAGCGGCAGCCGCGCGCTCGACCGCGGCGTCGTCGATGCCGTGATAGACCGTGAGGCGGACCCGTCCGGGGCCGAACGGCAGCGCCCGTACACCCTTGGCGGCGAGGCGGTCGCACAACGCCTCGGCCGCGGGCCCGCCCACGTCGATGGCGGCAACGACGATATTGGTGGCCGGCACCGGCACCGATATCCCGCCCAGCGGGGCCAGCAGCGCGGCCAGCCTGCGCGCGCGTGCATGATCCTCGGCTAGGCGCTGCCGCCAGCCGTCCAGCGCCGCTAAGCCGGAGGCGGCGATCATGCCGGTGGGGCGGATACCGCCGCCCAGTCGCTGGCGTAGCACCTGCGCGCGCCCGATCAGCACGCGGCTGCCGGCCAGCGCCGCTCCGGCCACCGCGCCCAGGGCCTTGTTCAGGCTGACGGCGACCGTGTCGCAACCGCGTGCGAGCGCCGCCGGCTCGGCCGACAGCGCGACGGCGGCGTTGAACAGCCGCGCCCCGTCCAGATGCACGCCGACGCCGTAGCGCCGGGCGACTGCGACCACCTCTGCGGTATAGGCGGCGGTCACTGGCGCGCCGCCGCCGCGGTTATGCGTGTTCTCGAGCGAGAACGCGGCGACGCGCGGTTTCAACTCGTCCGCGGCCCGCCGCGCCAATGCCTCCCAGGCGGCGACCGGCGGCATCACGGCCTCGCCCGGAACGGTCTCGACGGTCACGCCGCCGAGCGCCGCCGGCGCCCCGGCCTCGGAGGTCGTGATATGCGCGCCGGATTGGGCCGTGACCACCTCGCCGGGTCGCGCCAACAGCATCAGCGCGACCTCGTTGGCCATCGTGCAGGTCGGGAACAGCAGCGCGTCCTCTTGGCCGAGCAGCTCTGCCAGGCGGCATTCCAGTGCCTGCTGGCGCGGGTCTTCGCGCAGCCCGAACAGGGCCGGCTCTCGGGCCGCCGCCGCCATGGCCTCGATCATCTCCGGCGTCGGGCGCGACAGCAGGTCGCTGCGTAGGTCCACGACCGTCACGGCCTAGCCCTTGATCGCCGCCGGCAGCCACAGGGCGATCGCCGGGAAGAAATAGAGCAGGAAGCACAGCAACGCGATCAGTACCGCATAGGGCAGCGACGACCACGCGATGCGGGCCAGGCTGGCGCCTCCCGAGATCGACTGGATGGCGAACAGGTTCAGCCCCATCGGCGGGGTGAGCTGGCCCAGCTCGATCAGCACCACCAATATCACCCCGAACAGCACGCCGTTGAGGCCCGAGGCCAGGATCGAGGTGTAGAGCAGCGGCACGGTCAGCAGCATGATGGAGATGCCGTCGATGAACATGCCTAGCACGGCGTAGAGGACGAACAGCATGCAGTAGAACGCGAGGGGCGCCAGGCCCAGCGCCGCCAGCGCGTGCGACACGCCGCGGCCGACGCCCGAGGCGGACAGTGCATAGGTCAGGATCTGGGCATTGATGATGATGAACATCACCACCGCGTTGGTGACCACCGAGTTGCGCAGCGCGGCCTTCATCCCGCCCCAGTCGATCTCGCGATAGAGCAGCGCGATCCCGAATGCGATCACGCAGCCGAAGGCGGCGGCCTCGGTCGGTGTGACCACGCCGAAATACATACCGCCCAGGATGGCCATGATCAGCAGGATGATCGGCACGCCGTTCCAGAGCGCCTCGAGGATCGCCCGCCCGTCGGGCCGCTCTCCGCGCGCCGGCACCAACCGAGGCTCAATCATCAGCCGCACCGAGACCCAGGCCATGAACATCGCCGTCAGCAGCAGGCCCGGCACGACGCCGGCCATGAACAGGTCGATCACCGATTCCTGGACTACCGCGGCATAGATCACCATCGGGAT
>JAKLKW010000011.1 GCA_023150455.1 Alphaproteobacteria bacterium
GCAAGGGCGACGATGCCGTTGCGGTCCTTAAACGCGCGATCGCGCGGCGGCCCGAGATGGCGGAGCTGCATTACAATCTGGGCGTCACGTATTTCCACGCGCGCAAGCCGGGTCCGGCCATCGCGGCGCTGGAGCGCGCGCTCTCGCTCAATCCGCGCTTGCGGCGCGCGGCCGTGCAGTTGGCGCAGGCCGCCCAGGCGGCCTGCGACTGGGACCGGCTCGACCAGCTGATGCCCGCCGTGCACGAGGAGATTCAGGCGGCGCTCGCCGGCAAGCCCTGCCTCGTGACCCCGTTCTTCGCCTTGTCGCTGCGGCTGAGCCGTCGCGAGCGCGCCGCGATCGGCGCGGCCAAGGCGCAGGACTGCGTGCGGCAATATGCGCCGGACCGCGGCGAAGGCTTCGCCGCGCCGACACCGGCGGCGGATGGACGGCTGCGCATCGGGTTCCTCGGTTCGGAGTTCCGCAACCATCCGATGGCCCACATCATCGCCGGGCTGTTCCCGGCGTTCGACCGGCGCGGCTTCCGCGTCACCGTGTTCTCGCACGGTCCCGACGACGGCAGTGAGTACCGGCGGCGGATCGAAAGCGGTGCCGAACGGTTCGTCGAGCTGCATGGCACGCATCACGTCGAAGCGGCCCGGCGCATTGCCGCCGACGGGACGGACATCCTGGTCGATTTGAGCGCGTTCACCGCCATGGCCCGGCCGGAGATCGCGGTGCTGCGGCCCGCCCCGCTGCAGGCGACGACGATGGGGCTGCCCGGCCCGACCAATGCGCCGTTCTACGACTACGTCATCGCCGACCGCATCATCATCCCGCCGGAGGAAGCCGACGAGCACCGCGAGGCGCTCGTGTACCTGCCGAACAGCTACTATTTCACCGATGACCGGCAGCCGATCGCGGCCGAGCGTCCGACGCGCGGCGAAGAGGGGCTGCCCGACGGTGCGTTCGTATTCACGTGCTACTGCGCGCACTTCAAGATCGAGCGCGAGAGCTTCGCGGTTTGGATGCGGTTGCTGCGCGCCGTCGCCGGTTCGATCTTGTGGCTATATCGCGAGGCGCCGGAGAGCGAGGACAATCTGCGGCGCGCGGCGGCCGAGGCAGGGATCGACCCGAGCCGGATCGTCTTCGGCCAACGGCGGCCGAAACCGGTGCATCTGGCGCGCCTGGCGCTGGCCGACCTCGGGCTCGATACACTGACCTATGGCGGGCACACGACCACCGTCGATGCGCTTTGGGCGGGCATTCCGGTCGTGACGCGCCGCGGCGACGCCTTCGCGTCGCGGGTCGGCGCCAGCCTGCTGCAGGCGATCGGCCTGCCGGAGCTGATCGCGCCGGACCTTGCGGGCTACGAGGCGCTTGCCCTGCGCCTGGCACAGAGCCCGGGCGCGCTCGAGGCCGTGCGCGCGCGGCTGGCCGCAAACCGCCGGACCGCGCCCTTGTTCGACACCGCGCGCTTCGCACGGGGCATGGAGGAGGGCTTCCGCCGCATGTGGCAGCGCCACCTGTCCGGCGCAAAGCCCGCCACGATCGACCTTACCGGTTGGCCAAACGCGGTTCCGGGGCTTGCCGATTCAAACAGTTAGACCTTGCTTCGCGCTGCCCCGGCATGGAAAATCGCGCCGCATTCGGGGCCCGGGGCCCGCGAGGAACGGACAGGACGCATCGTGACGTCGCGCTACAACTTCCAGGAGTCCGAGACCAGGTGGCAGGCGGTGTGGGAACAGCGCCAGGTCTTTGCCGCGCGCGAGGATCCATCGCGTCCCAAGTACTACGTGCTCGAGATGTTCCCCTATCCGTCCGGGCGCATCCACATGGGGCACGTGCGCAACTACACGCTGGGCGACGTGGTCGCGCGCTACAAACGGGCGCGCGGCTACAACGTGCTGCATCCGATGGGCTGGGACGCATTCGGCCTGCCGGCGGAGAATGCCGCGCGGGACTCGAAGATCCATCCGGCGAAGTGGACCTACGACAACATCGCCACGATGCGCGGCGAGCTGAAGCGCATGGGCCTGTCGCTCGACTGGAGCCGCGAGCTGGCGACCTGCCATCCCGGCTACTACAAGCATCAGCAGAAGCTGTTCCTCGACTTCCTCAAGGCCGGGCTGGTCGACCGCCGCGAGGCCTTCGTCAACTGGGACCCGGTCGACCACACCGTCCTGGCGAACGAGCAGGTCATCGATGGCAAGGGCTGGCGCTCGGGCGCGCCGGTCGAGAAGCGCAAGCTGGCGCAATGGTTCCTCAAGATCACCGCGTTCTCGGACGAGCTGCTGCGGGCGCTCGGCCAGCTCGACCGCTGGCCCGATAAGGTGCGCACGATGCAGGAGCACTGGATCGGCCGGTCCGAGGGTGCCTACGTGACATGGAAGGTCGCCGGCAGGGACACGGCGATCGAAGTGTTCACGACGCGGCCCGACACGCTGTTCGGCGCGTCGTTCCTGGCCTTGTCGCCGCATCATCCGTTCACCGACGAGCTGGCGCGCAAGGACGCCAAGCTCGCGGCCTTCGTCGCGGAGTGCGACCGCGCCGGAACCTCGGAGGCGGCGATCGAGGCCGCGGAGAAGATCGGCTACGACACGGGGCTCGAGGTCGAGCATCCGCTGGCGCCCGGCCGCACCGTGCCGCTCTGGGTGGCGAACTTCGTCCTGATGGAGTATGGCGCCGGCGCGATCTTCGGCTGCCCGTCGGGCGACCAGCGCGACCTGGACTTCGCCCGCAAATACGGTTTGGACGTGATCCCGGTCGTAATGCCGCGCGACGCCGATGCGAAGACCTTCCGCATCGGCGACACGGCCTACACGGACGACGGCGTGCTGATCAATTCGGCGTTCCTCGACGGGCTCGAGGTACCCTCCGCCAAGCGCAAGGTGATCGAGCGGCTTGAGGCGTTGCGCGGCGGCCGCGGTACGGTGCAGTACCGGCTGCGCGATTGGCTGGTGTCGCGCCAGCGCTATTGGGGTTGTCCGATCCCGGTCGTCCATTGCGACGCCTGCGGAGTCGTGCCGGTGCCGGACCGCGATTTGCCGGTGCTGCTGCCCGATGACGTCAGCTTCGAGAAGCCGGGCAATCCACTCGACCATCATCCGACCTGGAAGCATGTCGACTGCCCGCGCTGCGGCAAGAAGGCACGCCGCGAGACCGATACCTTCGATACCTTTGTCGACTCGTCATGGTACTTCGCGCGCTACTGCAGTCCGCGCGCGGACGAGCCCGTGACGCGCGGCGCCGCGGATTACTGGCTGCCGGTCGACCAGTACGTCGGCGGGGTCGAGCACGCCATCCTGCATCTGCTGTATTCGCGCTTCTTCACCCGCGCCATGCGCATCACCGGCCACGCGAAGGTCGACGAGCCGTTCGCCGGGCTGTTCACGCAAGGGATGGTCTGCCACGAATCCTATCGCGCGGCGGATGGGCGATGGCTCTATCCCGAGGAGATCGATCGCCAGGCCGACGGGGGCGTCGTGGAAAAGGGCACCGGCGAGCCCGTGACGGTCGGCCGCCGCGAGGTGATGAGCAAATCGAAGAAGAACGTCGTGGCCCCTAGTGCCATCATCGATGCCTATGGCGCCGATACGGCGCGCTGGTTCATGCTGTCCGACAGCCCGCCGGAGCGCGACCTGGAATGGAGCGCCGCCGGCATCGACGGCGCGTGGCGGTTCATCAACCGCGTGTGGCGACTGATCGACGAGAACGCGGACCGGCGCGAGGGCGCCGGCGGAGCAGCGGGCGACGGCGCCGCGATCGATCTGCGCCGGGCGACGCACGGCGCCATCCGCGACGTCACGCAGCATCTCGAACGCTTCAAGTTCAACAGCGCGGTTGCGCGCATCCGCGAGCTGAGCAACGCGATCGAGGCGTTCACGGCCGGCGGCGCGGCCGCGCGCGCCGCGTGGCGCGAAGCGGTCGAGGCGCTGGTCAAGCTGCTCGGACCCATGATGCCGCATCTCGGCGAGGAGCTGTGGCAGGTTCTGGGCGGGAAGGGGCTGTTGTGCGAGCAGGCGTGGCCCGAGGCAGATCCGGCGCTGCTGGTCGCCGACAGCGTGGAGATCGCCGTGCAGGTGAACGGCAAGCTGCGCGCGACGGTGACCGTGCCGCGCGATGCCGCGCAGGCCGACGTGGAGAACGTCGCCCTGGCGCAGCCGGCGGTTCAACGCGCGACCGAAGGCCGCAGGCCGCGCAAGGTCATCTACCGCGCCAATCAGGTGATCAATGTCGTGGCATAGAAGCCGCCGGGCACTGGCAGCCCTGCTGCTCGCGGCCGCGGCCGCGGGCTGCGGCTTCCAGCCTCTTTACGGCGACCGCAGCAGCAATGCCGACGCCGCCGCGGAGCTGGCGGCCGTGAAGATCAACACCATCTCCGACCGCAACGGGCAGATCCTGCACAACCTGCTGCTCGACCGGATCAATTCGAAGGGCCGGCCGGCGGCGGCGCTCTACGCCCTGGATATCCAGTTGACCGAGCAGAAGGCCAGCGTCGGCATCATCAAGGACAGCACGGCGACCTTGGCGCAGCTCAGCTCGACGGCGAACTACACGCTCTACGACTTGAAGAAGAAGGTCGTCCTGCAGCAGGGGCGCAGCCGCTCGTTCACGTCGTACAACATCGTCGAGTCCAACTTCGCCACGCTCGCGGCGGAGCACGACGCACGAGAGCGGACCTTGCGCGAGCTCGCCGACGACATCACGACCAAGGTCGCGGTGTTCCTCAGCAGCCGCAGCGGCAGCTAGCGTCCGGACCCGTGAAGATCGCGCCGGCACGCATCGAGGCGTTCCTCAGGAAGCCCGATGCGGCGCTGCGCGCCGCCTTGATCTTCGGCCCGGACCTAGGCCTGGTCCGCGAGCGTGCCGACGCGATTGCGCGCTCGGTGGTCGCCGATGCGACGGACCCCTTCCGGATCAGCGAGCTCGATGCGGCCGATCTTGCCGCGGATCCGCCGCGCCTTGCGGACGAGGCCGCCGCCATGTGCATGACCGGCGGGCGGCGGGTCGTGCGCGTCCGCGGCGCGGATGATCGGGTGGCCGATGTCTTCGCGCAGTTCCTCGAGGACCCGCCGGGCGATGCGCTCATCGTGGTCGAGGCGAGCGACCTGGCGCGCAGGTCGAAATTGTGCGCGGCCTTCGAAGCGGCCAGGCTTGGCGTCGCCATACCATGCTACGTCGCGGACGCGCTGGCTTTGGCGGCGGCGGCGAAGGCGGCGATGACCGCCAGGGGCCTTAAGGCGACCGACGATGCGGCTGGGGCCCTGGCGGCGCTGCTCGGGCCCGATCGCATGCTCCTGGGCGCGGAGGTGGAGAAACTGGCCCTTTACGCCGGAAGCAGCGGCGCCATCGACCTCGACGACGTGCTGGCCTGCACTGGTGATGCCGCCGAGACTTCGGTGGACGATGCGATCGACGCGGCGCTTTCCGGCGACCGCGCCGGTGCCGATCGCGCGCTACGTCGTCTGGCGGCCGAAGGCGAGGCGCCGGTCCGCGTCCTGCGCGGGCTCGCGCGGCATCTGTTGCGGTTGGGCAGCGTCCAGGCCCGGGTCGAGTCGGGCGAGCCGCTGGAATCGGTGTTGCGTAGCCTGCGCCCCCCGCTGTTCTTCAAGCGCGCGCCGGCCTTCCGCCGCCAGCTTCAGACCTGGCGCGGCGACCGCCTGGCCATTGCGCTGTCGCGGGCGACCCAGGCGGAACTGCGCTGCAAGGAAACAGGCCAACCCGGCCGGCTGATCTGCGAGCGGCTGTTCGTCGAGCTGACGGCCCGGGCTGGTCGTTTCGTTAGCGGAACGACACGCTGACGGAATATTCCGCAGCAGGATCGAGCTGCGTCAGCTCAGGGGCGGCCGCGCGGCCGACTGGCTGATGCGCTGGACGATGTCGTCGAGCTGCTCGAGGGTCTTGTAGTGGATCACCAGCTCGCCGCCGCGCCGGCCGAAGCTGATGCTGACCTTGAGGCCGAGCAGCGCACCGAGGTCGCGCTCGAGCGCGACGGTGTCGGCATCCTTGGCGGCGGGTGCGGCGCGTCCAGGGCGCGACGGCCGCGCCTGCTGCGCCAGGTGCTCGGTCTGGCGCACGTTGAGCCCCTTCTTGACGACCTGCTCGGCCAGGCCGATGGGGTCGGACGCGTTGATCAGGGCGCGGGCGTGACCGGCGCTCAGCACGGCCGATTGCACCATGTCGCGCACGGGCTGCGGCAACGACAGCAGGCGCAGCAGGTTGGCGATGTGGCTGCGGCTCTTTCCCACGGCCTGCGCCAGGCCTTCCTGCGTGTGGCCGAACTCTTCCATCAGCCGGCGGTAGCCTTCCGCCTCCTCGATTGCCGTCAGGTCTTGGCGTTGGATGTTCTCGACCAGCGCCAGCTCCAACGCATCGCGGTCCGCGAGCTCCCGGATGACGACCGGGACCTCATGCAGCTGTGCCTGTTGCGCCGCGCGCCAGCGCCGCTCTCCCGCGATGATCTCGTACATCTGCGGCGCATCGGGATCACGGCGCACGAGGATCGGCTGCAGGATCCCTTTCTCGCGCACGGAGTCGATCAGCGATTTGAACTGCTCGTCGTCGAACCGCATGCGCGGTTGATAGCGCCCGGGCTTCAGGAGGTCGACCGGCAGCGTCCGCGACGCGGCGACGCGCTCGGTCTGCGGCGCCTCCGTGTTGTCGTCTCCCAGCAGTGCCATCAGGCCGCGACCGAGATGGGCGCGGCGCCGGTGGCCATCGTCCGGCTGGTTGGGACGGGCTGGATTCGCAGCTTGCGTCATCGCCGCCTCCGCTTTACGCCGCCAGGGCGCGTTCCCGCTTCAACATTTCGCTTGCCAAGTGGATATAGGCCTGCGCACCGGCCGATTCGAGGTCGTAGAGCAGCACGGGTTTGCCATGCGACGGCGCCTCGGATACCCGGACATTCCGCGGGATGACCGTGTTGTAGACTTTCTCGCCGAAATAGCCCCGCACATCCTCGGCCACCAAGCCGGATAGCCGATTGCGTTTATCAAACATCGTCAATACAACCCCCTGGATCTCCAGTTGTGGGTTTAATGACTTCCGGATGCGATCAACCGTTCGGACAAGGTGGCTGACACCTTCGAGGGCATAGAACTCGCACTGTAGCGGGACCAGGAGAGCGTCCGCCGCCACCAGCGCGTTCAGGTTCAGCAGGCCAAGGGAGGGGGGGCAGTCGACCAAGATGTAGTCGAACTGGCGCGGCGGCGGGCGCAAGGCTTCCCTGAGACGGAATTCCCGACGGGGCAAGTCAACCATTTCGATTTCTGCGCCCGAGAGATCGACGGTCGACGTCACGATGGAGAGGCCCGGAACCATGGTCGGCTTGATTGCTGCTTCCAGCGGCGCTTCGCCGATGAGAACGTGGTAGGTGCCGACATTGCGTGACCGTGCATCGATACCGAGACCGGTGCTGGCATTGCCTTGCGGGTCCAGATCGATAACCAGCACCCGTTTATGGCAGGCGGCGATCGCGGTGGCCAAGTTCACCGCGGTCGTGGTCTTGCCGACGCCTCCCTTCTGGTTCGCGACGGCGATGATCCGCGGCTGTTGATCGATGATGATCGGCGCATCAGACATGGTGGAGATCCTCGAGACGCAAGATGACCCCGGTCGGATCGGTGCGGCTTGGTATCCTGGCGGCGCGCATCTTCCAGGTTTCGGTGGCGGCCGTCAATTCGGCGTCGATGCCGCGACCCTTGAGAAACAGACAGATGCCGGCAGGTGTGAGCAAAGGCGCGGAGAGATCAAGCAATTCCGACAACGCCGCGCACGCCCGAGCAGTGACGACATCGCCGTCACGCGGCGCGAGCGTCCCCGCCCGGCAGACATGGATCGTGGTAGGCGCGCCAGTGATTCGGGATGCCTCGCGAAGGAATGCCGCTTTCCTGTGATCGGATTCGATCAAGTGGACCTGCGACGCGCCCAGGACAGCCAGGACCAGGCCGGGAAATCCTGCGCCGCTGCCGATGTCGTAGACCCGGGCGTCGGGCCGCGGCAATAGCGGAAAGAGCTGGGCCGAGTCGAAGATATGTCGCCGCCATACATCCCGCAGCGTGCTGGCCGAAACTAGATTGATCCGTCGCTGCCATTGGCCGAGCAGATCGACCAGGGCGGACAGCCGAGCCAGTGTTTCACGTGAAACACCGGCCGCCGCCGCAAATGCCTCAGGGCTGAGCGGCTCAGCGGCGCGTTCAGGCATCCACGGCCGCTTCGTCCCGGCCGACGAAACGGAGCAGGGCCACGAGCGCCGCTGGCGTCACACCGGGAATCCGTGCCGCCGCTCCTAGGGTGACTGGCCTTATATGATTGAACTTGCTTATGATTTCGGCCGATATGCTGGGAATCGTCGCATAGTCGAGATCAGCCGGAAGGCGAAGCGCCTCATCCCGCCTGAAGGCTCGAATGTCGGCCTCCTGGCGCTCAAGATAGCCCGCGTACCGGGAATCGATTTCAACTTGCTCGGCAAGGCCCGGCGAAATCTGGCCCAGCTCCGGCCATATCGCCGATAGGCGCTGGAGATCGACACTGGGATAGGCCAGGAGTTCCTCCGCCGAACGGACGGCACCATCGCGAGGCACGGGCAGGCCGTGGCGCCTCAAGACGGATGGTGACGCCTTGGCCGCCCTCAGGGCCGCCCGGGCATGTCCAAGTGACACCATCTTGGCGTCATGGGCTCGTTGCCGGGTAGCGCCGACGCATCCGACTGCGATCCCCGCTGGCGTCAGGCGTTGATCGGCGTTGTCCGCCCGCAGCAGAAGCCGGTACTCGGCGCGCGACGTGAACATGCGATAGGGCTCGGTGGTGCCGAGAGTCACCAGATCGTCGATCATGACACCAATGTACGAGGACGCCCGGTCCAGCACGAGCTGGCTGGTCCCGGCGCAGCGCAAGGCCGCATTCACCCCTGCGACGATGCCCTGGCCCGCCGCCTCCTCGTAGCCGGTGGTGCCATTGATCTGCCCAGCGAAAAACAAACCCTTGATCCGCTTGGTTTCCAACGTCGGCAGCAGCTCCCGCGGATCAACGAAGTCGTACTCGATGGCATAGCCGGGCCGCAGCATGACGGCACGCTTGAGGCCCGGCATGGTCCGCAGCAGGGCCGCCTGGATCTCCGCTGGCAGCGATGTCGAGATCCCGTTTGGATAGACCGTGTCGTCATCCAGCCCTTCGGGCTCTAGGAAGACTTGGTGACGGGACCGCTCGGCGAACCGCACGACCTTGTCCTCGATCGAAGGGCAGTAGCGTGGCCCAACCGACGCGATCTGCCCGGAATACATCGGCGCCCGGTGGAGGTTCGCGCGGACCAAGGCGTGTGTCGCCGGGGTCGTTTCAGTAATGGCACAGGCGATCTGCCGCGTCTCGATGCGGTCGGTCAGGAAGGAGAATGGCTCCGGCGGCTCGTCGCCTGGCTGCGGCGTCAAGCCCGCCCAATCGATCGTGCATCCCCTCAGGCGTGGCGGCGTCCCGGTCTTGAGCCGGCCGAGCGCGAAGTTCTCCCGGTCCAGGCTCTGCGAAAGTCCGACGGACGGCGCCTCACCGACCCGGCCCGCGGGGATCGTTTCTTCCCCCATGTGGATCAGGCCCCGCAAGAACGTGCCGGTCGTCAGGACCACACCGCCCGCGCGGACCTCCTCGCCCGAAGCGAGCTTAACCCCGGCCACCCGGCCGTCCGCGCAAACCAGATCCTCAACGGACCCCGCCCCGATGGAGAGCCCAGGCTGCTCGCCCAGCAGTGCCTGGATCGCCTGGCGGTAAAGCTTGCGGTCCGCCTGCGCCCGTGGACCCCGGACGGCCGGACCCTTGCTCCGGTTGAGCACGCGGAACTGAATGCCCGCACGGTCGATGGCCCGCGCCATGACCCCGTCCAGCGCATCGATCTCGCGGACGAGATGGCCCTTGCCCAGCCCGCCTATGGCAGGATTGCAGGACATCTCGCCGATCGTGTCCAGTCGCTGCGTCAGCAACAATGCGCGCGCGCCGACGCGTGCCGCCGCCGCCGCCGCCTCGCACCCGGCATGGCCGCCGCCGACCACAACGACATCCCACCGCGACATGCCCGGCAATCTATGAACGACGGCCCGCCCTGTCAAAACCTGTCCGGGTCGTGATGTTTCACGTGAAACATTTACAAGATCTAGTATGCTTGGTCGCGGAGTAGCGCCTATTTTCCGATGCAGAACTCGCGGAAGATGACGTCCAGCAGCTCCTCCACACCGACCCGACCCGTGACCCGCCCCAGCGCGCGCGCCGCCAAGCGTAGGTCCTCCGCAGCCAGCTCCAGCGCTTTCACCGCCCGGAACCGTCCTAGAGCGGCCGCGCACTCCTCCACCGCCGCCCGATGCCGCGCCCGCGTAAGGACCGGCGTGGTGCCCCCAGAGTCCGACAGCTCACGCACCCGGGCGCCAAGCCTTTCCCTGACCGCATCGAAGCCCTCGCCGGTCGCCAGCGACATTGTCAGCGCCCGCGCGCCGCCAATGTTCGGCTCCGGGATCGGGCGCAGATCCACCTTGTTGACCGCGACGATCGTGGCGTCGTCGATCAACGCCTCAGTGCAAGGATCGATTTCCGGCCAGGTCGTGGCGTCCAGTATCAACAGCTTGACGTCAGCGCTGGCGGCACGGCGCTCTGCCCGCCGCACCCCTTCGGCTTCGATGACGTCACCCGTGGAACGCAGCCCCGCGGTATCGGCGACCCGCACCGGGAACCCGTCCATGTCCAAGTCGATGTCGATGACGTCCCGCGTGGTGCCGGCGATCGGCGACACGATGGCGGCATCGCGCTGCGCCAGCCGGTTCAGCAAGGTGGACTTTCCGGCATTGGGCGGGCCGATGATCGCCACGACCACCCCGTCGCGCAATCGTTCTCCCCTGTGGCTGTCCGCCAGATGCGAAAGCATTTCGTGCTCAACCGCGCTCACCGCCGTCCGCGCGTCTTCCAGAAGCCCTGACGGCAATTCCTCGTCGGCGAAATCGATGCTCGCCTCGACATGCGCCAGCACTCGGACAAGACGGGCGCGCCAGTCCTCATACAACCGACCTAGCGCGCCTTCCATCTGGCGCAGGGCTTGGCGCCGCTGGGCCGCCGTCTCCGCCGCCACCAGGTCGACGATGCCCTCGGCCTCGGTCAGATCCAGCTTTCCGCCCAGGAAGGCGCGTCGGGTGAACTCCCCCGCCTCCGCGGGACGGGCGCCTTCGATCGACGCCAGCGCCTCCACCATACCCTCGAGCACGGCCGGGCCGGCATGAACATGGAATTCGACCATGTCCTCACCGGTATAGCTGTGCGGCGCCGGGAACCAGATCGCCAGGCCACGGTCGAGCATCTCGCCTGTCCCGGGATCACGGAAGCGCCGCAGCACGGCGCGCCGCGCCGCGGGCAGCGCGGCGCCGCTCAAGCGGCACAGCGCGGCGCCAGCCGCCGGCCCGGAGACGCGCAGAACAGCGACGCCGGCGCGACCGCGGCCGCTGGCCAGGGCATAGATCGTATCGGTCATCTTATAGTGACCACAGGATTTTCAGGGTTGAGCGGGCTCCGGCGCCCACCCAGTATACACGCCAGCCGCACCGGAGCTCCCATGGCGAACAACCTGCTCGGCCAAGAGACCAGCCCATACCTGCTGCAGCATGCACATAACCCGGTGCACTGGCGCCCCTGGGGCGACGGCGCCCTGGCCGAAGCCCGGTCCGCCAACAAGCCCATCCTCCTGTCGATCGGCTATGCCGCCTGCCACTGGTGCCACGTCATGGCGCATGAAAGTTTCGAAGACGAAACAATCGCGGGCCTGATGAACGAGCTGTTCGTGAACGTCAAGGTCGACCGCGAGGAGCGCCCCGACCTCGACCAGATCTACCAGTCGGGCCTCGCGCTGCTGGGGGAGCAGGGCGGCTGGCCGCTCACGATGTTCCTGACGCCCAGCGGTGAACCCTTCTGGGGCGGCACCTATTTTCCGCCGACGGCCCGCTATGGCCGTCCGGGCTTCGCCGACGTGCTGCGCGGCATCGCCCAGGTCTACATCCAGGACCCGGAGAAGGTGCACAAGAACGTCACCGCTCTGCGCGACGCGCTTGCCAAGCTGTCCCAGCCTTCGCCCGGCACCGGCGTCACCGTCGAACTCATCGACCGCATCGCCGAGCGCCTGTGCCGCGAGGTCGACCTGTTCAACGGCGGCATCGGCAACGCCCCGAAATTCCCGCAGCCCAGCATCTTCGAGCTGCTCTGGCGCGCCTGGCTGCGCACGCGCCGGCAGCCCTACCGCCAGGCCGTGCTACTGACGTTGCGGGCGATGTGCCAGGGCGGCATCTACGACCATCTCGGCGGCGGTTTCGCGCGCTATTCCACGGACGAGCGCTGGCTGGCCCCGCACTTCGAGAAGATGCTCTACGACAACGCGCAGCTGGTCGATCTGTTGACCCTGGTCTGGCAGGAAACGCGCGAGCCGCTCTTCGCCGCCCGCATCAACGAAACGGTCGGCTGGGTGCTGCGCGACATGATCGCCCCGGGCGGCGGCTTCTCCTCGACCATCGACGCGGACAGCGAGGGCCAGGAGGGCAAGTACTACGTCTGGACCGAGGCGGAGATCGACGCGCTGCTCGGTGCCGACGCCCCGTTGTTCAAGACCTTCTACGACGTGACGCCAGGCGGCAACTGGGAAGCCCACACCATCCTCAACCGCCGCGGCCATGACGCCGAGCCGACCGCCGCCGAAGAGGTCGTGCTGTCACGCTGTCGCCACACCCTCCTTGCGGCGCGCGCGCGGCGCGTTCCGCCCGGCCTGGACGACAAGGTCCTGGCCGACTGGAACGGTCTCATGATCGCGGCGCTCGCCCGAGCGGCGCAGGCGTTCGAGCGACCCGATTGGCTGGAGGCCGCGCGCCGCGCGTTCGCGTTCGTCACGGGTGCCATGATCGAGAACGGCCGCCTCCGGCATGCCTACCGCCAGGGGCGCCTGGCCCATCCCGCCACGCTGGACGACCATGCCAACATGGCGCGCGCCGCCCTGGCGCTGTACGAAGCCACCAGCGAACGCCGGTTCCTCGAGCGCGCCCGCGGCTGGGTGGCCGACCTCGACGCGCACTACTGGGACGAGGCGGCAGGCGGCTACTACTTCACCGCCGACGATACCGCCGACCTGATCGCACGCACCAAGACAGTGACCGACAACGCCGTGCCCGCGGGCAACGGCACCATCCTCGGCGTCCTGGCGCGGCTGTATTTCCTCACCGGCGCGGACGACTATCGCTCGCGCGCCGAGGCGCTCGTGACGCTGTTCTCGGGCGAGCTGGCGCGCAGCTTCTTTCCCCTCTCCACCTTCCTCAACAACGCTGAGCTGCTCCGGGCCGCCGTGCAGATCGTCATCGTCGGCGACCGCGGCGATGGCGCCACGCGCGCCCTGCTCGGCAGTGTCCATGCGGTCTGCCTGCCGACCGCGGTCACCGCCGTTCTTCCGCCCGATCAATCCTTGCCACCGTCCCATCCCGCTTCGGGTAAGGGTCTCAGCGACGGCAAGCCTGCGGCCTATGTCTGCCGCGGCCCGGTTTGTTCGCTGCCGCTGACCGACCCGGCCGCGCTGCGCCATGCGTTGACCGTGTCATGACCACCCGGCGCACGGTCGCGTCACCGCTCGGTCCGCTGCAGTTGACCGCGCGCGACGGCGCTCTTGTCGGCCTGCGTTTCGGACCGGATGGACCCGATGCGGGCGCCGACGATCCCGTGCTGCTCGACGTCGAGCGCCAGCTCGGCGAGTACTTCGCAGGCCGGCGCCGCGACTTCGATCTGTCCCTGAGCCTTGCCGGCGGCAATTTCGAGCTGGCGGTGTGGGAAGTCATGCGCCGCATTCCCTTCGGCCGTACGCGCACCTACGGCGAGCTGGCCGACGAGATCGGCGGCATCGCGCGCGCCGTCGGCATCGCCTGCGGCGCCAACCCGATCGCGATCATCGTGCCCTGCCATCGTGTCGTCGGCGCGGACGGCCGGCTCACGGGCTACTCCGGCGGCCTGGGCGTCGAGACCAAGGCCTGGCTGCTGCGTCATGAGCTCGCCGTGCCGCTCGGCGATCAACTGTCGTTGTTCGCACCGCCGGCGCCGTGACAGGCCCCGCGCCGCGCGCTAAGGTCTGCCGCACTTCCGCTCAAGCGAATCCGTCCATCTGGGGGAACGCATGCCAGACGTCAAGATTGCCGCACGCGACGACGGCAGCTTTTCCGCCTATTTGGCCAAGCCGCGCTCGGGCAAGGGCCCCGGCGTTCTCGTGATCCAGGAAATCTTCGGCGTCAACGCGGTGATGCGCGAGATCACCGACGACATGGCCAAGCAGGGCTACGTCGCGGTCTGTCCCGACCTGTTCTGGCGCCAGCAACCCGGCATCCAGATCACCGACAAGACCGAGGCCGAATGGCAGCTCGCCTTCAAGCTGTTCAACGGCTTCGACGTCGACAAGGGCATCGAGGACCTCAAAGCCACGCTCGACCACCTCCGCAAGACCGAGGGCTGCACCGGCAAGGCGGCCACCATGGGGTTCTGCCTGGGTGGCAAGCTCGCCTATCTGATGGCCACGCGATCGTCGGCCGACTGCAACGTCAGCTTCTACGGCGTCGGCATCGAGGGCCTGCTCGGCGAGGCCACCAAGATCACCAAGCCGCTGCTGATGCATATCGCCGCCCAGGACAAGTTCGTGCCCCCCGAGGCGCAGCAGAAGATCAAGGACGGGCTTGCCGGCAACAAGCACGTCATGATGCACACCTATCCCGGCGTCGACCACGCCTTCGCCCGGGTCGGCGGCGAGCACTGGAACGCACCGGCGGCAAATCTCGCCAATCAACGCACGGCCGAGTTCTTCCGCAAGAACCTCGGCTGATCTAGTCCAAGGGGGAGCAATTCAAATGATGGGCAAGGCGATCCGCATCCACGAAACCGGCAGCCCCGACGTCATGCGCTGGGAAGACGTCGATCTGCCGGATCCCGGCCCCGGCCAGGTGCTGGTTCGCAACACCGCGGTCGGGCTCAACTACATCGACACGTATCACCGCTCCGGCCTCTACCCGATGCCTCTGCCGCTGACCCTCGGCATGGAAGGCGCCGGCGTGGTCGAGGCGGTCGGCCCGAAAGTGCGCGAGTTCAAGAAGGGCGACCGCGTCGCCTATGCCGCCCCGATCGGCTCCTATGCCGAGCGCTGCCTGCGCCCGGCCGACCGCCTGGTCAAGGTCCCCGCCGGCGTGGACGACAAGCTCGCCGCCGCCATCATGCTGAAGGGCATGACCAGCTGGTATCTCTGCCGCCGCACCTACAAGGTGAAGAAGGGCGACACGGTGGTCGTGCATGCCGCCGCCGGCGGCGTCGGGCAGATCCTGGCGCAGTGGTGCAAGGCGCTCGGCGCCACCGTGATCGGCACGGTCGGCAGCGACGAGAAGGTGCCGATCGCCAAGAAATGCGGCTGCAAGCACGTGGTCGTGCTGGGCAGGGAGAAGCTGCCCGATCGCGTCAAGGAGATCACCAAGGGCAAGGGCGTGCCGGTGGTCTATGACGGCATCGGCAAGGACACGTGGAACGATTCGCTCGACTGCCTGGCGCCGCTCGGCCTCATGGTCAGCTACGGCAACGCGTCCGGCCCGGTGCCCCCGGTCAACCTCGGCATCCTCGGGCCCAAGGGCTCGCTCTACGTCACGCGTCCGACGCTCATGACCTATACGGCCAAGCGCGAGGATCTCGTGAAGGCAGCCAAGGACCTGTTCGCGGTGATCAAGAGCGGCAAGGTCAAGATCTCGATCAACCAGACCTACGCGCTGTCACAGGCGGCGCAAGCCCATCGCGATCTTGAGAGCCGCAGGACCACCGGCTCGACGGT
The DNA here is from genome assembly GCA_023150455.1 of Alphaproteobacteria bacterium. GTDB lineage: Bacteria > Pseudomonadota > Alphaproteobacteria > JAEULC01 > JAEULC01 > JAEULC01. The sequence continues at coordinate 15,827 of JAKLKW010000011.1, forward strand.
TCTGCTGCCATAAATTCACAGGGACGGGCCGCGCCGATCGCGCGGTCCCCTCGCTCTCAGTCCACGATGAACAGCTTCGCACCGACCGCCGTCGACGATCGGTGCGCCTCGGCGTTGTCGGCGACCTGGTAGCTGCTGCCGGGCTTGAGCTCGACTACGCGCCCGTCCTTGAGCTCGGTGCGCAAGCTCCCCTCGAGCACCAGCAGGATGTGGCCCTTGCTGCACCAGTGGTCGGCCACGTAGCCCGGCGAGTACTCGACCATCCTGACCCGGATGTCGCCGAAATGGCGCGTGCGCCAGCGCGCCTCGCCCCGCTCGCCCGGATGCACCGTGACCGGCACGTCCTCCCAGTCGGTCGTGCCGAACGGGATGCCGTCCATGCGCATCGCAGCGACCGGCCGGCTATTGGTTCATCGACTGGAAGAAGTCGTTGTTGGTCTTGGAGTGCTTCAGCTTGTCGAGCAGGAACTCCATCGCGTCGACGACGCCCATCGGCATCAGGATGCGGCGCAGCACCCACATCTTCGACAGCGTCGCCTTGTCGAGCAGCAGCTCTTCCTTGCGCGTGCCCGACTTGGTGATGTCGATCGCCGGGAAGGTGCGCTTGTCGCTCAGCTTGCGGTCCAGGATGATCTCGGAGTTGCCCGTGCCCTTGAACTCCTCGAAGATCACCTCGTCCATGCGGCTGCCCGTGTCGATCAGCGCCGTAGCAATGATGGTCAGGCTGCCGCCTTCCTCGATGTTGCGCGCCGCGCCGAAGAATCGCTTGGGCCGCTGCAGCGCGTTGGCGTCGACGCCGCCCGTCAGCACCTTGCCCGAGCTCGGCACCACCGTGTTGTAGGCGCGTGCCAGGCGCGTGATCGAATCGAGCAGGATCACGACGTCGCGCTTGTGCTCGACCAGGCGCTTGGCCTTCTCGATCACCATCTCGGCGACCTGCACGTGCCGCGAGGCCGGCTCGTCGAAGGTCGAGCTGATCACCTCGCCGCGCACCGAGCGCGCCATGTCGGTCACTTCCTCCGGCCGCTCGTCGATCAGCAGCACGATCAGGAACACCTCGGGATGGTTCACCGAGATGGCATGCGCCATGTTCTGCAGCAGCACGGTCTTGCCGGTGCGCGGCGGCGCCACGATCAGCCCGCGCTGACCCTTGCCTTGCGGCGCGATCAGGTCGATCACGCGCGTGGACATGTCGTGGCGCACGTCGGACACGCCCTTGATGCCCTTGCCCTTGGCCGGCGCCGGCGCCGGCGCCGGCGCCGGCGCCTCGCTGTCCTCCAGCGGAACGCCGCGCTTCGACTCGCCGTCGCCATGGCGTCCCTTGCGCGTCGGCACCGGCAGCGTCGGCGCGCCGGGCTCGAGCTCGAGCGTCAGCCGCGAGTCCGGGTAGAGCGGCGTCAGATTGTCGAAGTTGATGCGGTGGCGGACGTTCTCCGGCGGCTCGAAATTGATCGAGTTCACCTTGAGCAACGCGAAATACCGCTCGCCGTCCTTGGGCGAGCGAATCTGGCCCTCGACCGTGTCGCCGGTGCGCAGGCCGAAGCGGCGTACCTGGCTGGGCGACACGTAGATGTCGTCCGGACCCGGCAGGTAGTTGGCCTCGGGCGAGCGCAGGAAGCCGAACCCGTCGGACAGGATCTCCAGCACCCCGTCGCCGTAGATCGCCTGATCGTTGTCGGCGAGTTGCTTCAGGATCGCGAACATCATGTCCTGCTTGCGCAGGGTCGAGGCGTTCTCGATCTGCAGATCTTCCGCGAACGCCAGAAGATCGGCCGGGGTCTTGGTCTTTAGTTCCTTGAGATTCATGGCGGAATCGACGCTTTGATAGGGGGAGGGAGCGAGCCTTGCCGGTGCCTAGAAACGGCCGCTCCACCCCTTGAGGTGGGCGACGGCGCGGCTTGGTCGGGAGAGAAGCTAACCGGCGGAACCGCCGTGTGCGTTAACAATCGCCGATCCGGTTGGTTCCGTCAAGGCTATTCGGCCCATGCGCATTTCCGCGCCGTCAAAACGGCTTGACCACCGCCAGGATGACGATCGCCACCAGCAGCACGGTCGGGATCTCGTTGGCGATACGGTAGAAATTCGGGGGCCGCCGGTTACGGTCGTCGGCGAAATCCTTGCGCCAGCGCGCGAAGAACCCGTGCAGCGCGCTCATGGCGATGACCAGGGCCAGCTTCACGTGCAGCCAATGCTGCGTCCAATCCTGCACGACCAGCATCAGCCCACCAAACACGAATGCCGCCATCATGGCCGGATTGATGATCGCGCGCAGCAACCGGCGCTCCATCACCTTGAGCGTCTCCGACAGTTCGGACCCGGGCACCGCGCTGGCGTGATAGACGAACAGCCGCGGAAGGTAGAGCATGCCGGCCATCCACGCCATCACCGAGATGATGTGCAGGGCCCTGATCCACGCGTACCACTCCGTGATCCAGGCGCTCATGCGTTCGTCGCGCCCATCGCGCAGCGCCCGAAGGCGGCAGGGCAAAGGCGCAACCCGCTATCCGATGCGGTGACGGCAGGCTGCTGCAGGGCGTTGCGAACCATGGATGCCAACCCCTCGACGAACGCAGGCTGCGTGCCGACCGCGGGAACACGGATGTAGGCGGGCGCGCCGGCAGCTTCCGCCAGATGTCGATAGTCGATGTCGAGTTCGACCAGCGTCTCCGAGTGCTCGGACACGAAGGCGATGGGAAAAACGACGACCGCCCGCTTGTCTGCCGCGGCGCGTTCGATCTCGGCGCCGGTGTAGGGCCCGAGCCACTCCAGGGGCCCGACGCGGCTCTGGTAGCACACGACGTGCTCCAGCCCATGCCAGCGGGGATCGCGCTGCCGCAACGCCTGCATTATCGCCCCGGCGCTCTGCACGACATGAATCTCGTACGGATCGCCGCGCGCCACGGTTCTCTTCGGCAGTCCGTGCGCCGACAGCAGGAGCCGCGGCTGGCCTCGGGCGATCGCTTCCTCGAGCCCGCGCTCGATCAGCGCGGCCGCCGCGGCGACAAAACCCGCCTGGGTCGGATAGCAGCACAGGATGCGAGTGGTTACCGACAGCCCGGCCTTCTGCGCTGCGGCGCTCCAGCGCCGCAGCGAAGACCCCGAGGTCGTGCCCGAGAACTGCGGGTATAGGGGCAGCAGCACGACTTCATCCGGCCGGAACGCCACGACGTCACGGACGGTCGCCTCGGTCAACGGATGCCAATAGCGCATCGCGATGAACACCTTCACCTCCCCGACCTCCGCTAGCGCCGTCTGCAGTGCGGTCGCCTGCGCCTCGGTGTTTGCCAGCAGCGGCGACGCACCGCCGATCCTCGCGTAATTCTCGCGGGCGAAGGGCGCGCGCCGGCGCGAGATCAGCCGTGCCAGTATCCACCGCAATGGACCGGGCACTTCCATGATCGCCGGGTCGCTGAACAGATTGAACAGGAAGGGCTGTACGGCCTCCGGCGAATCGGGGCCGCCCAGGTTCATCAGCACGACGGCAACGCGCCGCGACATGACCTCGCTCATCGCCCGCGCAGCACTCGCAGCAGCTCGTGCACATGCTCGGGCGGCGTTTCCGGAACGATGCCGTGCCCGAGATTGAAGACGAACGGCCCGTCGCGCAGCGCGTCGGCGATCGTCGCGATCCCGCGCCGCATCGCATCGCCGCCCACGACCACGAGCTGGGGATCCAGATTGCCCTGCACGGCCACGCGCTGCTGCAGCGCCCCGGCCAAGCTCATCGGCACTGTCGTGTCCAGGCTCACGGCATCCACGCTCGTCTCGCGCACATAGTCCGCATACAGCATCCCGGCACCGCGCGGAAACCCGATCACCGGCACGCCTGGATAGCGGCGCTTCACGCGCTCTACGATGGCGCGCGTCGGGTCGATCACCCAGCGGCGAAATGCCGCTTCCGGTAGGACTCCGGCCCAGCTGTCGAACAGCTGCACGACCTCCGCGCCCGCCGCGATCTGGGCGCCGAGATACCGGGTCGTCGCTTCGACCAGGATGTCGATCAGCCGGCCGAATCCATCGGGATCGGCGTAGGCGAAGCGCTTCACGGCCGCGAAATCGTGACCGCCACCGCCTTCGACCATGTAGGTGGCGACGGTCCACGGTGCGCCGGCGAAGCCGATCAGCGTCGTCTCGCGCGGCAAGGCACGCGTGAGCCGACGCACCGTCTCGAACACCGGCTCGAGCCGCGGCAGAACGGAGGTCGGGTCCAACCGCGCAACCGATTCGGGCCCGCGCATCGGCTCGAGCTTCGGCCCTTCGCCTTCGACGAACCAGACGCGCTGCCCCAGCGCATGCGCAACGACGAGGATGTCCGAGAACAGGATCGCCGCATCGAACCCGTAGCGCCGGATCGGCTGCAGGGTCACCTCGACAGCGAGATCTGGCGAGAAGCACAGATCAAGGAATGATCGTGCCTGGGCACGGACCTGCCGGTACTCCGGCAGGTAGCGTCCGGCCTGGCGCATCAGCCATACCGGAGGCACGGCTTGCGCCCTGCCGTGCAGCGCCCGGAGCAGAGGCTTGATCGTTTCGTCCGGTCTGGATTGCGCGGTCACCGGGTCTCCGCCCGCAAGTACCGGACCGGGAAAGAGGGGTTTGTCCCGGTCAGCGTCTTCGGTCTTCTAATATCTTATTTATCAGAAGAGATGTTGTAGGAGTCTGATGGGCCTGTGGGTTCCGGGAATACGCGGTTATGCCCCCGCTTGTCATCGCGATGCACCGTTGCGGAGTAGTGACGCGCACTGTGGAGAATGTCTGGTACAGATGCGATTTCCAATTTGTTTTCAATGTCTAAGGCAGGGAGAGGCGTTTTGTGGATAGCGCCTGTTACGTGGATAGCACAAACCATGCTCCGCGGGTGGGCGGTTCGACCGGCGCGGGATGGGTGCGCCCGAGGGTGCCGGCTTGCGGAGGAAACGCGGGCGCACCTCGGGTCAACGGTACTGCTATGATGACGTTCCACAGGCTTCTACCGATTCGGTCCGCCATTTCATGAAGGCGTTTCATCTGCATCTCGTCTCGGACGCGACGGGCGAGACGCTGCACAGCGTCGCCCGCGCATGCCTCGTGCAGTTCGAAGGGGTCGAGCCGGTCGAGCATGTCTGGTCGATGATCCGGACGCCCGGGCAGATGGAAAAGGTCGTCGCCGCGATCGAGGCGCATCCCGGCGTGGTGCTCTACACGCTGGTCAACGCGAGCTTCCGCCAAAGCCTCAACGACATTTGCCGGCGGCTGCAGCTGCCGTGCATCTCGGTGCTCGACCCTGTGTTTATCGCGCTGGGCAGCTATCTGGGCCTGCAGGTGCGCGGCCAGCCCGGCCGGCAGCACGTGATGGACGCAGAGTACTTCAGCCGCATCGATGCGATGCACTTCGCGATCGCTCATGACGACGGGCAGATGCTCGAGACGATCCATCAGGCAGATGTCATCCTGGTGGGTGTCTCGCGCACGTCGAAGACCCCGACCTGCCAATATCTCGCGAACCGGGGCGTCAAGGCCGCCAACGTGCCTCTCGTCCCTGGCGCCAATCCGCCGCCGGAGCTGTTGGCTCTCAAGAACGGACCGATCGTCGTGGGGCTTACCAAGGATCCCGGCCGCCTGGTGCAGGTCCGCCGCAATCGCGTGCGCATGCTGAGCCAGGACGAGGAGACCGACTATACCGATCTCGAGCTGGTGAAAGAGGAAGTGGCATCGGCGCGCCGGCTGTTTGCCCGCCAGGGTTGGCCGGTGATCGATGTGACGCGCCGGTCGATCGAGGAGACGGCGGCCTCGATCATGGGCTTGATCCAGCAGAATCACGAACGCAAGGAATGAGCGCCGGCCTGACCAATCCCGACGGTCCGGGCCTCTGGCTTGCATCGGCAAGCCCGATCCGGGCCGAGATGCTGCGGCGCGCCGGCGTCGCCGCCGGCATCGAAGCCGCCATGATCGACGAAGGCGAAGTCAAGGCGGCGTTGCGCGCCGAGCGCGCTGCCGCCTCGGCCGTTGCCGAGACGCTGGCGGAGCTCAAGGCCGTGCGCGTCTCGCGCCGGCATCGCGGCGCCCTCGTCATCGGCGCCGACCAGATGCTGGTATGCGGCGAGGACTGGTTCGACAAGCCGGCGGACACGACCGCGGCGCGCGCGCAGCTGCGGGCGCTGCGCGGCCGCAAGCACGAGCTGGTCTCGGCCGTCTGCGTCGTGCGCGACGGCACGCGGATCTGGCATCACCAGGACCGGGCGAGCCTGTGGATGCGGAGTTTCAGCGACGCGTTTCTCGACCGCTATCTCGACGTCGCCGGCGAGGATTGCACCGGCACGGTCGGGGCCTACCGGGTCGAAGGCCCCGGCGTGCAGCTGTTCTCGCGCATCGAGGGCGACCACTTCACCATTCTCGGCCTGCCGTTGTTGCCGCTGCTCGACTGTCTGCGACAGCACGACGTGGTGCCGACATGATGTTGAGCGGCAAGGCGCGAATCGCCGGGATCATCGGCTGGCCCGTCTCGCATTCGCGCTCGCCCAGGCTGCACGGCCACTGGCTGCAGCGCCACGGCATCGACGGCGCCTACGTGCCGCTGGCGGTGCGTCCCAACCATGCCGAGCATGCGATCCGTACCCTTCCGCTGCTGGGCTTCGCCGGTGCCAACGTCACGGTGCCGCACAAGCAGACCGCGCTGATGGCGGCCGACCGTGTGGATTCCGTCGCGCGCCGGATCGGCGCGGTGAACACGCTGGTGGTCGAGCCCGACGGCACGCTGCACGGCAGCAACACCGACGCGCACGGCTTCCTTGCCAATCTGCAGGAGGGCGCTCCGCGCTGGCGGGCGAAGGACGGGCCCGCGGTCGTGCTGGGCGCCGGCGGCGCCGCCCGGGCGGTGATTGCCGCGCTGGTGGACGCCGGCGTTCCGGCCGTACGCATCGTCAACCGCAGCCTTGAGCGGGCGGAATCCGTCGCTGCCGATATCGGCGGACCCATTCACGTGATCCCCTGGGCCGACCGGGCGATCGCGCTCGGCGAAGCGGCGCTCCTGGTCAACACGACGACGCTCGGCATGAGCGGCCAGCCCGAGCTCGACCTCGATCTTGACGGGCTCCCGCCCGGCGCGGTCGTGAACGACATCGTCTACGTGCCGCTGGAAACGGCGCTGCTGGCCGAAGCGCGCCGGCGCGGACACGCGGTCGTCGACGGGCTGGGCATGCTGCTGCACCAGGCGCGACCCGGCTTCGCGGCGTGGTTCGGCGTCGACCCCGTGGTCGACGAAGAGCTGCGCCGGGCCGTGCTGGGCGGATAGGAGCCGACGGCAGCCATGACGCCATGGTGATCCTCGGCCTCACCGGCTCGATCGGCATGGGCAAGAGCACGGCGGCGAACCTGCTCCGCCGACTGGGCGTGCCGGTGCACGACGCCGACCGCAACATCCATCGGCTGCTCGCGCGCGGCGGCGCCGCGGTGCCGCGGATCGCCGAAGCCTTTCCCGGCGTCGTGCATGACGGCGCCGTGGACCGCGCCAAGCTGGGGGCGATCGTGTTCGCCGACCACGCGGCGCTGGCGCGACTCGAATCGATCCTGCATCCGCTGGCGCGGCGCAACCAGGCACGGTTCCTCGCCGCCGCCGCGCGCCGGCGCGTGCCGGTCGTGGTGCTGGACATCCCGTTGCTCTACGAGACCGGCGGCGAGCGGCGCTGCGACGCGGTCGTCCTGGTGACCGCGCCGGCGTCGATGCAGCGCGCGCGCGTGCTGTCGCGCCCAGGCATGACGGCGGAAAAGCTGCAGGGCATTCTCAGGCGCCAGATGCCGGACGCCGAAAAGCGCCGACGGGCGGACTTCATCGTCCTGACCAGCTTGGGCAAGCGCCATACCTTGTCGCGCCTCGCGCGGATCGTGGAGGAGGTGCGCCAGCGTGGCGGTTCGAGCTGGAGCCCGGCGGGACGCGCGGGTATAAATCGGCGGCGGCGGCGCGGAGGAAATCGCGATGCGTGAGATCGTGATCGACACGGAAACGACCGGGCTCGATCCGGCGGACGGTCATCGCGTGATCGAGATCGCCTGCGTCGAGCTGCTGCATCACATCCCGAGCGGACGCTCGTTCCAGACCTATCTCAATCCCAAGCGCGACATCCCGCCCGAGGCGTTCGCGGTGCACGGCCTGTCGGCCGAGTTCCTGGCCGACAAGCCCGAGTTCGCCGCGCAGGCGGCGGCGTTCCTCGAATTCATCGGCGATGACCAGCTGGTCATCCACAATGCCGAGTTCGACCTGAAATTCATCAACGCCGAGCTGACCGCATCCGGCCACAAGCCACTGCCCTATACGCGCGTGGTCGACACGCTGGCTATGGCGCGGCGCCGCTTCGTCGGCGCGCCGTGCAGCCTGGACGCGCTGTGCAAGCGCTTCGCCATCGACAACGCGCACCGCGACAAGCACGGCGCGCTGGTCGACGCCGAGCTGCTGGCCCAGGTCTATGTCGAGCTGATCGGCGGGCGGCAGCCCGGGCTGGAGCTGGCGACGGTCGCGGTCGTGATGAACCAGGCGACCGGCGGCAAGGCCGCGCCGCGGCAGTCGCGCGCGCCGCGCCCGCACGCGCCGTCGCCGGACGAGCTCGCCGCGCACCAGGCTTTCCTGGCGGCGATCAAGGATCCGCTCTGGTCGAAATAGTTCCTCGGCGCGACCGTGCGCGTCAGGCCGTGCCGGGCGCCGCCTGCTCCGCGGCCTGCATCTGCCGGCGATAGAGGTCGGCGAAGTCGATCGGCTGGATCAGCATCGGCGGCAGGCTGCTTTCGCGCGTCAGCGACGCGATCACCGCGCGCGCGAACGGGAACAGCAGCCGCGGGCATTCGATCAGCAGCAGGGGTCGCAGCACTTCCTGCGGGACGCCCTGCACGGTGAACACCCCGGCATACACCAGCTCGACCAGGAACAGCGTGTCCTGGCCCAGCTTGGCCTCGGTGTTCAGGGTCAGCTGCACCTCGTAGGTCTCGCCGCCCAAAAGCTGCGCCTGGACGTTGACGTTGACCTGGACCTGCGGCTGCTCGTTCAGGCGGCGCAGGATGCTCGGCGCGTTCGGCAGCTCGAAGGAGAGGTCCTTCACGTATTGCGCGTTCACCACCAGGGGCATCTGCGGCGCGGCCTGGGCTTGCGCGTTGGCGTCGTTGCCGCCGGCGGGGTTCTGATCGGTCATGAATGATGATGTCCAGGGTTCGGGGTTCGCCCTTCGGCTGGCGGCCGCCGGGCGGCGCCTGGGCTATCACGGATCGACCCATGGCTCAACCAGCGGCATGGTCGCCACCGGGTCGTAGCGCAGCCAGGTAGCGTTCGTGATGCGCTGCCCGGTCAGGCCGCGGATGAAGCCCCAATGTGAAACCACGAGCAGGTCCTGGCGTTCCGTGTCGGCCAGCACGCGATCGCGGAATCGGGCGCAGCGCATGAGCAGGGAGTCATGGCTTTCCTCCAACCTCGGCCACCAGCTCTCGGGCAGGTGGTCCAGCCGCAGGCCGGGCCATTCGCGGCAGAGCGCGCTCACGGGCGAGCCGACGTCGCAGGCGAAAGCCGCGCGCTCGCCGACGATCGGGTCGACGCTCACCGGCAGGTCCAGGCTTTCGGCGATGATCGCGGCGGTCTGCAAGGCGCGCCGATAGGGGCTGGCCAGCACGCGCCGGACGCCCGCGCCCGCCAGCGCCTCGGCGGCGGCCCACGCCTGGCGACGCCCTTCCTCGGTCAGAACCGGGTCGCGGATGCCGGGATCCACGCGGGTGACGCTGTAGACGACGTTGAACTCCGACTGGCCGTGACGCATCAGGATCATCGCGTCCGGTCTCCCGGCTCGCGCGGCGGCAGGGTCCGCGCGCCGGGCGCGCCCGGCTCATGCACCTCGACATATTCCCCTTCGACCACCGTCTCGCCGCGCGACGTGGTCCACACGCGGATATCGGGGCTGCGCTGCAGCCGCCGCCACATCATCCCGCCGATCCAGCGCCGGAGCGGCCGCAGCAGCAGGCAGAGCGCCATGATATCGCTCAAGAACCCCGGGACGGCCAGAAGGATGCCGGCAAACACCACGGCCGCGGCATCGAACACCGCTCCGGCGGGGCTTTCGCCCCGCGCCATGCTCTCCTCCGCGCGCCGCAGCGCGTCGAGGCCCAGCACGCGCACGAGGACGAGGCCGCCGATCATCGCCAGGGCCACCAGCGCGAGCGTCGCCAGCACGCCGATCGCCCGTCCGACCGCGACAAAAGTCGCGATTTCCGCGAACACAACGAAAACGAACAGGAGAAAGACGGGCATGCGCTTGCTCTTTTCGGGGGGTGGCCTTATGTAACGTCGGAGGCAACGTAAAGGCGACGGCGCAAGGCGCGCGTGGCTGTTGCACGGCCGGTCGCCCTAAGGACACCTGCAGACCCGGGGACCATGTAACGCAACCCTTCCAGCGGGTCCAGCGCCGCGGGCCCGTGCAAGGGGCCACGCCCATGCGAAGTCCGCATGCGCAGTCATGGACGACACCCCATAATATGGGGATGGGCGGGCTGGTGGAGAACAGCGCTGATGGGCGATTTCCAGTTCATCGATATCGTATTTTTCGCGATGGTGGCGCTGTTCCTGGTCCTCCGGCTGCGCAGCGTGCTGGGCAAGCGCACGGGCTCGGAGCGCCGGCGCCCTGACCCGTACTCGGCGCCGCCCGCGCCGTCGACGGCCAGCCGCGCCGAGCCGGACAACGTCATCGCGCTGCCCGACCGTGCGGGCGCCGAGCAGGCACCCGGCACCGCCGGCAGCGGCATCGCCCAGATCCGCGCAGCCGACCCGCGCTTCAACGAGCAGCAGTTCCTCGCCGGCGCGCGCGCGGCGTTCGAGATGATCATCGGCGCCTTCGCCGCCGGCGACCGCAGCACGCTGCAGCCGCTGCTCAGCGACGAGGTGTTCGACAATTTCTCGCGCGAGATCGACGCGCGCGAGCAGGCGCACGAGAAGCTCGACAACACCATCGTGCGCATGCGGTCGTCCGACGTCGCCGAGGCGCGCATGGAAGGCCGCGACGCGGTGGTTACCGTCAAATTCGTCAGCGAGCAGATCAACATCCTGCGCGACGAGAAGGGCGACATGCTGCCCGGGCAGTCGACGGCGCCGGCCGAGGTGATCGATCTCTGGACCTTCAGGCGCAACACCCGCTCCAGCGACCCGACCTGGACGCTGGTGGCGACCGGCACCGCGCACTAGTACCAACTTTCAGAAATGGCTGATACGAAAATGCTAGGGAAATTCGAATCAGCCATTTCTGAAAGTTGGTACTAGGGGACATCCGCGCTGAGCGACCGCCGGCGGCAAGGCAGGATTTCCGGCGCCAACGCCGCCTGGCTCGCGGTGCTGACCGGCGTCGCGCTCCTGTCCGCCGCGCTGGGCTTCCTCGGCGGACGCCATCTCTTCCCGCGCGAGGTCGTCCGCATCGAGCCGCCGGCACCGCCGCCGCCCGAGAAGCCGGCCGAGCGATTGACGCTCGCGCCGGTGAGCTTCTCAGCACTGCCCGGCTGGGGCGAAGACGATGCCGGCGCCGCGCTGGGCGCCTTCGCGCGTTCCTGCACCCGGCTCGACGGGCAGTCGCCGGAGCGCCCGCTGGCGGCGGAAGCGCCCAGCGCCGGCACCGTGGCGCAGTGGCGCGCGCTATGCGCCGCCGTGCCGGCGAAGCCGGACAAGGCGGCGGCGCAGGCCTTCATCGAACGCTGGTTCCAGCCCTACCGCGCCGCCAACAACGACGATCCGTCGGGGCTGTTCACCGGCTACTACGAAGCCGAGCTGAAAGGCGCGCGCGGGCGCGACGGCCGCTTCACGACGCCGCTCTATCGCGTGCCGAACGACCTGGTGCTGGCCGATCTCGGCCAGTTCGCCGCGGAGTTCAAGGGCCGCAGCATCGCGGGCCGGGTCGAAGGCGGCAGGCTGGTGCGCTACGCCGACCGCGCGGCGATCGACGGCGGGCTGCTCGAAGGCAAGGGCCTCGAGCTGCTCTGGGTCGACGACCCGGTCGACGCCTTCTTCCTGCACGTGCAGGGCTCGGGCAAGGTGCTGCTGCCCGACGGCTCGGCCACGCGCGTGGGATTCGCCGGCCACAACGGCCACGGCTTCGTTCCGATCGGGCGGATGCTGATCGACTCCGGCAAGATCCCGCGGGAGAAGATGTCGATGCAGGCCGTGCGCGACTGGCTGCGCGCCAATCCCGACGAGGCCCGGGCGCTGATGCACAAGAACCCGCGCTACATCTTCTTCAGGGAGGTCGCGGGTGGCGACGGGCCCGTGGGCGCGCAGGGCGTGGCGCTGACGCCGGGGCGGAGCCTCGCGGTCGACCGGCGCTACGTGCCGCTCGGCGTGCCGATCTGGCTCGACACGACCATGCCCGGCTCGACGGACAAGAAGCTTCGCCGCCTCGTGGTGGCGCAGGACACGGGCGGCGCCATCCTCGGCCCCGTGCGCGGCGATTTCTTCTGGGGGGCGGGCGAGAAGGCGCTGGAAGAGGCCGGCAGGATGCGCAGCAAGGGCGGCTACTATCTGCTGCTGCCCAAGGCGGCGGCGCCGTAGCCGCTGCGACGCGCGATAACCGTTCGCACGCGGCAAAGCCGCTTGCCTTCGCATCGACGCGCCGCCATCTTCCGCCGCGGGAGGACTCTCGCAAATGTCCAAAGCGCCGCGCGTCGGCCTGTTCGTCACCTGCCTGGTCGATCTGTTCCGGCCGACCGTCGGCTTCGCTTCCGTGAAGCTGCTGGAGCAGGCCGGCTGCACGGTCGAGGTGCCGCCGACGCAAGTCTGCTGCGGCCAGCCGGGCTACAACAGCGGCGACAAGGCCGACAGCAAGGCGATCGCACGCAACGTGATCGCGGCCTTCGAGGCGTACGACTACGTCGTGGCGCCCTCCGGCTCGTGCGCCGGCATGATCCGCGAGCACTATCCGGAGCTGTTCGCCGACCAGCCCGAGATGATGCCGCGCGTGCATCACCTGGCCAACCGCACCTACGAGCTGGTCTCGTTCCTGGTCGACGTGATGGGGATGAAGCAAGTCGCGGCGCGCTATGACGGCGTCGCGACCTATCACGATTCCTGCTCGGGCCTGCGCGAGCTCGGCGTCAAGGAACAGCCGCGCGCGCTGCTCGCCGGGGTCGCGGGCCTCGCGCTCAAGGAGCTGCCCGGCACCGAGACCTGCTGCGGCTTCGGCGGCACGTTCTGCGTGAAGTACCCCGAGATCTCCAACCGCATGGTCGCCGACAAGGCGGCCGACATCCAGGCGACCGGCGCCGACACGCTCTTGGCCGGCGACCTTGGCTGCCTGCTCAACATGGCGGGGAAGCTGACGCGCGAAGGCAGCGCGGTGAAGGTCCGGCACGTGGCCGAGGTGCTGGCCGACATGACCGACGCCGTGCCGCCGATCGGCCGCTCCCGCTAGGGCGATCCGCGATGCAGCCGACCAGCCGCGCCTTCCGCGCCAACGCCCGCGCCGCGCTCGACAACAAGACGCTGCAGCAGGCGATGGCCAATCTCGGCTTCCGCCAGAAGCGGCTGGAAGCCATTTCACGCCTTCCGGAGTTCGAGGCGCTGCGCGACCAGGCGCGCGACATCAAGAACCACACGCTGCAGCATCTCGACTTCTACCTCGAGGCCTACGAGGCCAAGCTGCGCGAATCCGGCGGCCAAGTGCATTGGTGCCGCACGCCCGAGGAAGCGCGGCAAACCATCCTGGGCATTTGTCGATCGCTCGGCGCGCGCACGGTGACCAAGGGCAAGACCATGATCGCCGAGGAGATCGCGCTCAACCCGTTCCTCGAGGAGAACGGCATCGCGCCGATCGAGACCGACCTCGGCGAATACATCATCCAGCTGCGCAACGAGCCGCCCAGCCACATCATCGCGCCGGCGATCCACGTCACCAAGGAGCAAGTGGCCGACTCGTTCCTCGAGAAGCACGCCGTCTATGGCAAGACCAGGCGGCTGAGCGAGCCGCGCGAGATGCTGGAAGAGGCCCGCGGCATCCTGCGCGACAAGTTCTTGAAGGCGGATGTCGGCATCACCGGCGCCAACTTCCTGATCGCCGAGACCGGCTCGTCCATCATCGTCACCAACGAGGGCAACGGCGACCTGACGCAGCTCCTGCCGCGCGCGCATATCGTGCTGGCGACGCCCGAGAAGCTGGTGCCCACGCTCGAGGACGTCTCCACCATCCTGCGCCTGCTCGCCCGCTCGGCCACCGGGCAGGAGTTCTCGGTCTACACGACGGTATCGACCGGCCCGCGCCGGAAGGAGGATCCGGACGGGCCCGAGCAGTACCACGTCGTGATCCTCGACAACGGCCGCAGCGCGATGCTCGGCACCGAGTTCCAGGACATGCTGCGCTGCATCCGCTGCTCGGCCTGCATGAACCACTGCCCGGTCTACGGCGCGGTCGGCGGCCATGCCTATGGCTGGGTCTATCCCGGGCCGATGGGCGCGGTGCTGACGCCGAGCCTGATCGGCGTCGACCAGGCCGGCACCCTGCCCAACGCCTCGACCTTCTGCGGCAAGTGCGAGAGCGTCTGCCCGATGCGGATTCCGCTGCCGAAGATGATGCGGCACTGGCGCGAGCGCGAGTACGAGCAGCACCTGTCCTCGACCGTGTCGCGGCTGGGCCTCGCCGCCTGGGCTTTCCTGGCGCGGCGGCCGAGCCTCTATCGTTTCGCGACCGGTTGGGCAGCGCGCGTGCTGGGCCTGCTCGGCCGGCGGCACGGCAACTTCGCCAACCTGCCGCTTGCCGGGGGCTGGACCAGATTCCGCGACATGCCGGCGCCGGAGGGCAGGACGTTCCACCAGGCCTGGGCGGAGCGCGCCCAGCGGAACCAAGGCCGATGAGCGACGCGCGCAGCGACATCCTCGCCGGCATCCGCCGCGCGCTGAAGCGCGGGCCGGTCGACGGCGAGACGCGGCGCGCGTTGGAAGCGCGGCTTCAGGGTCATCGCCCCAACCTGGTGCCCAAGCGTGGCCAAACCGCCGGACGCGAGAGGATCGACGCCTTCGTGCAGATGGCCGAGTTCTCGCTCGCCACCGTCACGCGCGTCGCCAGGGCCGAGCAGGTGCCGCAGGCCGTCGCCGACTACCTCAAGAGCCAGAACCTGCCGGCGGAGCTGCGCATGGCGCCCGATCCCGGGCTCGATGCGATCCCCTGGGCCAACCTGCCGCTGCTCAAGATCGCCCGCGGCAAGCCCGAGCCCGGCGACGAGGTCGGCCTGACCGGTGTGTTCGCCGGCATCGCCGAGACCGGCACGCTGATGCTGCTGTCGGGCCCGCGCTCGCCCTCGACGCTCAACTTCCTGCCCGAGACCCACATCGCCGTGGTGCGCGCCGACCGGCTCGTCGGCAGCTACGAGGACGGCTGGTCGGCGCTCAGGCAGAAGAACGCCGCCATGCCGCGCACCGTCAACTTCATCACCGGGCCGTCGCGCAGCGGCGACATCGAGCAGACGCTGCAGCTCGGCGCGCACGGCCCGCGCCGGTTGCACATCATCGTGGTCGACGATGGCACGCCGCCCGGGGAGCGCTGACAGGCCGCCGTCGCCATCGGGCGCCAACGACGCGCTGCTGTGGCGGCGCGTGCAGGAGTCCGCCAAGCCGCTCGCCCGGCGCAAGCCCGCGCCCGTCTTCCCGCCGCCCGAGCCGGCGCAGCGACCCGAGCCCGCCGCGCGTCCGTCGCGGGCCGTGCCGCGCCCGGTCGGCCCGCCACCGGGGGCGGCGCCGCCGCCGCTCAGCCCCCATGCTGCGCCCGGCCTCGACCGCAGCACGCATGACAAGCTGCGCCGCGGCCAGCTGCCGATCGAGGCGAAGCTCGACCTGCACGGCATGGACCGCGAGCGCGCCCATCGCGCGCTCGACCAGTTCATGGAGCGCGCGGCCGTCCAGGGACGGCGCTGCGTGCTGGTAGTGACGGGCAAGGGCGGCCCCAAGGGACCCGACGGTCGGCCCGGCGAGCCCGGCGTGCTGCGCTCGGAGGTGCCGCGCTGGCTCAACGAGCCGCCGCATCGCGCGCGGCTTCTGGCCTTCTGCCCGGCCCAGCCGCGCCATGGCGGCGCCGGCGCGCTCTATCTTCTCTTGAAGCGCCGGCGCGAGCCGTGACCCCGTTCGGCGCCCGACTGCGCGCGATGCGCGCCGCGCGCGGCGTGAAGCTCAAGGACATGGCGGCCGCGCTCGACGTCACGCCCGCCTATCTCTCCGCGCTCGAGCACGGCCAGCGCGGCCAGCCCAGCCGCTACTTCGTGCGCAAGGTCTGCACGTTCTTCAACATCATCTGGGACGACGCGGAGGAGCTGCAGCGCCTGGCCGAGATCAGCCATCCCCGTGCCGTAGTCGACACGTCGGGCCTCGACCCCAAGCGCACCGAGCTCGCCAACCGGATCGCGCGCGACATCGGGAAGCTGACGGACGAGCAGGTGGAACGGATGCTGAAGGAGTTCGGCGACCGCTGAGTCTCCACGCCGCGGGTGGACCAACCCTACAGAATGAACCGGCTGATATCCGCGTTCTTCGCCAGGCCCGCCACCTTGTCGCGCACATAGGCGCCGTCGATCTTCAGGTCGGCGCCGGGCGTGTCGGTGGCGGTGAAGCTGATCTCCTCCAGCAGGCGCTCCATCACCGTGTGCAGGCGGCGGGCGCCGATGTTCTCGACCGAGGCGTTGATCTCGGCCGCGAGCTCGGCGATGGCGTCGATGCCGTCCTCGGTGAAGTCGAGCTCGACCTCCTCGGTCTTCAGAAGCGCCTTGTACTGGCGGATCAGGCTTGCCTCGGGCTCGGTCAGGATGCGGCGGAAATCCTCCTTGCCGAGCGCTTTCAGCTCGACGCGGATCGGCAGGCGGCCCTGCAGCTCGGGCAGAAGGTCGCTCGGCTTCGCCAGGTGGAAGGCGCCCGAGGCGATGAACAGGATGTGGTCGGTCTTGACCGTGCCGTGCTTGGTCGGCACGGATGTGCCCTCGATCAGCGGCAAGAGGTCGCGCTGCACGCCCTCGCGGCTGACGTCGCCGCCGATGCGCTCGGAGCGCGCGCTGATCTTGTCGATCTCGTCGATGAAGACGATGCCGTTCTGCTCGACCGCGGCCTTGGCCGCCGCCGTCACCTTCTCCTGGTCCAAGAGCTTGTCGCTCTCCTCCTGCATCAAGAGCTCGTAGCTGTCGGCGACGTTCATGCGCCGCGGCTTGGTGCGCTGGCCGAAGGCCTTGCCCAGGATGTCGTTCAGGTTGACCATGCCCATCTGCGCGCCCGGCATGCCGGGGATGTCGAAGGTCGGTAGGGCGCCGGCGCCGGTGTCGGCGACCTGGACCTCGATCTCGCGCTCGGCCAGCTGGCCCTCGCGCAGCATCTTGCGGAACTTCTGCCGCGTCTCGACCGTGGCGTTCTCGCCCACCAGCGCGTCCAGCACGCGCTCCTCCGCCCGCAGCTCGGCCTTGGCCGCCACTTCCTTGCGCATCTTCTCGCGCATCATGCTGAGCGCGATCTCCATCAGGTCGCGCACGATCTGCTCGACGTCGCGGCCGACGTAGCCGATCTCGGTGAACTTGGTCGCCTCGACCTTGAGGAACGGGGCTTGGGCCAGTTTGGCAAGACGTCGCGCGATCTCGGTCTTGCCGACGCCGGTCGGGCCGATCATGAGGATGTTCTTCGGCAGCACCTCCTCGCGCAGCGCCTCGGGTAGCTGCTGGCGGCGCCAGCGGTTGCGCAACGCGATGGCGACCGCGCGCTTGGCGTCGTTCTGGCCGACGATGTGGCGGTCGAGCTCGGCCACGATCTCGCGCGGGGAGAAACTGGTCATCTACAGCGTCTCGATGGTTATCGTGTCGTTGGTATAGATGCAGATGCCGGCGGCGATGCCCATCGCCTTGCGCACGATCGTCTCGGCGTCCAGGCCGTCCTGGTCCTTGAGCGCGCGCGCGGCCGCCAGCGCGAAGGCGCCGCCCGAGCCGATGCCGATGATGCCGTCCTCCGGCTCCACCACGTCGCCCGTGCCCGAGACGATCAGCGAGACCTGCCTGTCGGCCACCGCCATCATGGCCTCGAGCCGGCGCAGGTAGCGGTCGGTGCGCCAGTCCTTGGCCAGCTCGACGCAGGCGCGGGCGAGCTGGCCCGGATGCTGCTCGAGCTTGGCCTCCAGCCGCTCGAACAGGGCGAAGGCGTCGGCGGTCGCCCCGGCGAAGCCGGCGATCACCTCGCCCTTGGACAGGCGGCGGACCTTCTTGGCGTTGGCCTTGAGCACGGTCTGGCCGAGCGTCACCTGGCCGTCGCCGGCCACGACCACGCGGCCGTCCTTGCGGACGGAAAGGATGGTGGTGCCGTGCAGCACCGGCGAGGGATGTTCGGTCATCAAGCTGGATCCCAAGAAGGGGGGGGGGTCCGGGAGGGGCCGAGCCGGGGGATGTCCTCGGGAATCTGGTCCGTTTGCCCGGCCGGTTCAAGGGCGCCGGGAAATACCCGATGGCGTGCGGTTTTCGCGCCCTCCCCCTGTCGCAGCGCAGCCGATCCTGCTAGAACCCTGGCGCCCAAGAGACACGTGGACAGCCATGGCCGCACGACAGGCACGCATCGAGCGCAAGACCAAGGAGACCCGCATCGCCGCCAAGGTGAACCTGGACGGCGAAGGGCGCTACAAGGTCAAGACCGGCATCGGCTTCCTCGACCACATGCTCGAGCAGCTGTCGCGCCACAGCCTGATCGACCTCGAGGTCGAGGCCGAGGGCGACCTGCACATCGACTTCCATCACACGACGGAAGACACGGGCATCGTGATCGGCCAGGCCGTGGCCAAGGCGCTGGGCGAGCGCGCCGGCATCCGCCGCTACGGCGAGGCCATGATCCCGATGGACGAGACGCTGACCCGCGTCGCCTTGGACGCCTCGAACCGGCCCTATCTCATCTGGAAGGTCAAGTTCTCCAAGCCGAAGCTCGGGGAGATGGACACTGAGCTGTTCAAGGAATGGTTCCAGGCCTTCGCCCAGGCCGCCGGCATCACGCTGCATGTCGAGAACCTGTACGGCGAGAACAACCACCATATCGTCGAGAGCTGCTACAAGGGCCTGGCGCGCGCGCTGCGCCAGGCGATCGAGCTCGACCCGCGCCAGCCGGGCGCCGTGCCCTCGACCAAGGGCGTGCTCTAAGGGGCCGGCGCATGCGCATATACACGGTGCACCTCCCGCCATCCGGCGAGCCCGGCGAGGCCGAGCTGGTCAAGGAAGGCTTCTGTTGGCCCGCGCTGATCCTAGGCCCCATCTGGGCCGCTTGGCACGGGCTGTGGTTGCCGGGTCTGGCGCTGCTGGCGCTGACCGTGCTCCTGTCGCTCATCGGCCAGGTGTGGCCGGGCGTCGAGGCGGTCACCTCGATCCTCGGCTTCGCGGTCGCGGTCCTGTTCGGCGGCGAGGCCAACGACCTGCGGCGCCGCCGCCTTGCGCGCGCCGGCTGGCGCCACGCCGGCGTGGTCGGCGGCCGCGGCATCGATACGGCGCATCGACGCTTCGTCGACCTCTCCGCCCTCGGCACAAGCTGAAGGAACGCCAGGATGGCAAGCGGGGAGTCGATCGCGATCGTCGACTACGGCTCGGGCAACCTGCGCTCGGCCGCCAAGGCGTTCGAGCGCGCGGCGCGCGAAGGCGGCGACGGCGCGCGCATCGTCGTGACGGCCGATCCCGGGGTCGTGGCCAAGGCCGACCGCATCGTGCTTCCGGGCGTCGGCGCCTTCGCCGACTGCATGCGCGGCTTGCTCGCCGTCGCCGGCATGCGCGAGGCCCTCGAGGATGCCGTGCGCGGGCGCTGCCGGCCATTCCTCGGCATCTGCGTCGGCATGCAGCTCCTGGCAGAGCGCGGGCTCGAGCACGGTGTGCATCCCGGCCTCGGCTGGATCAAGGGCGACGTGGCGGCGATCCGGCCCGAAGGCGGCTTGAAGGTGCCGCACATGGGCTGGAACGACGTGACGGTACGCGCGGGCGAGCCGCTGTTCGCCGGTCTGCCGACCGGCACGCCGATGTACTTCGTGCACTCCTACGCCATCGGCGCCTGCGCGGCCGCGGACGTGGCGGCCGTCGCCGACTATGGCGGCGCGATCACCGCCTCGATCCGCCACGCCAACATGGCCGGGACCCAGTTCCATCCCGAGAAGAGCCAGGCGGCCGGCCTGCGCCTGATCGCCAATTTCCTGGGCTGGCGGCCGTGATCCTCTATCCCGCGATCGACCTGAAGGCCGGGCAGTGCGTGCGCCTGCTGCGCGGCGACATGGACAAGGCGACCGTCTTCAACGACGACTCTGCCGCCCAGGCGCGCACCTTCGCCGGTGCGGGCTGCCAGTGGCTGCACGTGGTCGACCTGGATGGCGCCGTCTCGGGCAAGTCGGTCAACCACGCGGCGGTCGCCGGCATCCTGGCGGCGGTCAAGGTGCCGGTCCAGCTCGGCGGCGGCATCCGCGACGACGCGGCGATCGATTCATGGCTCGAGCGCGGCGTCGAACGCGTGGTGCTGGGCACCGCCGCGCTCAAGGATCCGGATCTCGTGCGCCGTGCCTGCAAGCGCTTTCCCTACCGGATCGCGGTCGCGGTCGATGCCCGCGGCGGCCGCGTCGCGGTCGACGGCTGGACGCGGACCAGCGACATCACCGCGACCGACCTGGCGCTGCGCTTCGCCGATGCCGGCGTGGCGGCGCTGATCTATACCGACATCGACCGCGACGGCGCGCTCGAGGGGCCGAACGTCCATGCGACCGCCGCGCTGGCCGAGGCGGCGCCGATGCCGGTGATCGCCTCGGGCGGCGTGTCGTCGATCGACGACCTCTACGCGCTGCGCGCCGCGGCGCCGACGCTCGACGGCGTGATCTGCGGCCGCGCGCTCTACGACGGGCGCATTCAGCTGAAGGCGGCGCTGACCGCCATGGCGAACTGATCCCCAATGCTCCGCGTGCGCATCATTCCCTGCCTCGACGTCAAGGACGGGCGCGTCGTCAAGGGCGTGAAGTTCGTCGACCTCGTCGATGCCGGCGACCCGGTCGAGCAGGCGCGCGCCTATGACCGCGCCGGCGCCGACGAGCTGTGCTTCCTCGACATCACCGCCAGCCACGAGAACCGCGACACGATCCTCGACGTCGTCGGCCGCACCGCCGACCAGTGCTTCATGCCGCTCACCGTCGGCGGCGGCGTGCGCACGATCGAGGACATCCGCAAGCTGCTGCTGGCCGGCGCCGACAAGGTGTCGATCAACACCGCGGCGGTGAAGAACCCCGACTTCGTCGCGGCCGCGGCGGAGAAGTTCGGCGTGCAGCTCGTCGTCGTGGCGATCGATGCCAAGTCGGTCGGGCCGGGGCGCTGGAACGTCTTCACCCATGGCGGGCGCAACGACACCGGGCTCGATGCCGTCGAATGGGCCAAGCGCATGACGACGCTCGGCGCCGGCGAGATCCTGCTGACCTCGATGGACCGCGACGGCACCGGCGACGGGTTCGACGTGGCGCTGACGCGCGCCGTCGCCGACGCGGTGACGGTGCCGGTGATCGCCTCGGGCGGCGTCGGCACGCTCGACCACCTGGTCGAAGGCATCCGCGACGGCCACGCCTCGGCCGTGCTGGCCGCCTCGGTCTTCCATTTCGGCAAGTACTCGATCGCCGAGGCCAAGGCGCGGCTCAAGTCGGCCGGCATTCCCGTGCGCGAGACGCCGCCCTGACGCCGCAGCGACCCGAAATCCTGTGGATGGCGTCCGCCGCTTCTGCTACTCGATTGCCGGACTCGATTTGCATGAAGGCGTTGCCCATGGCGGCCCCCGCAGGCGACCTGGAAGTGCTGGACCGGCTGTTCCGCGCGATCGAGGATCGCCGCGGCGCCGATCCCGAGACCTCGCGCACCGCGCGGCTGTTCTCGCAGGGTCCGAAGAAGATCGCGCAGAAGCTGGGCGAAGAGGCGGTCGAGGCGGCGCTCGAGGGCGTGCTCGGCAACCGCGAGAAGCTCGTCGCCGAAAGCGCCGACGTGCTCTATCACCTGCTTGTGCTGTGGGCGCAGTGCGGCGTGAAGCCGGAAGACGTGTGGGCCGAGCTCAGGCGGCGCGAGGGCATCTCCGGTATCGCCGAGAAGCAGTCGCGCCCCAGGGCCTGATTTGACTCCAATCCTGACAGGAAAATCGGCATGGCCTACGACCCGAACAACGTGTTCGCGCGCATCTTGCGCGGCGAGATTCCGTGCAAGAAGGTGCTGGAGACGAAGCACTCGCTGGCCTTCCACGACATCAACCCGCAGTCGCCCGTGCACGTGCTGGTGATCCCCAAAGGCGCCTATGTCTCGATGGACGATTTCTCGGCCAAGGCGAGCGAGGCCGAGATCGCCGACTTCATCCGCGCCCTCGGCGAAGCGGCGCGCCAGGCCGGCGCGGTCGAGGGCGGCTACCGCATCCTCGCCAACAACGGCGCCAACGCGAACCAGGAAGTGCCGCACCTGCACATGCATATCTTCGGCGGCCGCCGCCTGGGCCGCATGATCGACCGGCCGTCGTCCTGAAGGAGGCTCGCCATGCTCAAGCTCAAGCCGGGCTGCGAGTGCTGCGACAAGGACCTGCCGCCGGATTCGATGGAGGCGCGCATCTGCTCGTTCGAGTGCACGTTCTGCGCCGCCTGCGCCAGCGACCGCTTAAGCGGCCGCTGCCCGAACTGCGGCGGCGAGCTCGTGCGCCGGCCCGTGCGGCCGCCGGCGATGCTGGCGAAGTACCCGGCCTCGACCGAGCGCGTGTTCAAGACCGAGGGCTGCGCGAAGGTCGCGTAGATATTATCGCAAGGCACATGCGTTTAACTAAATACAAGCGCTTATCTGAGTGCCCAAACGCCCGCCCCCTTACCCTCAGGCATGCAAAACAAATCAACGCCGCGGTAGTTGTCGGAATCAGACGAGTGATCTTCTAGCGTTCTGCGCACGGTTGCCTCGAGCGACGAAGGAACCGTCCGTCCTGCCCCCCGCCGCAATCGTTCCACCTCTTTGTAAAGCCGGTTGAGCGATGCTCGCCCACCTAGATTCTGAAGCGCTGTTCGAACGTCGTCTCGCCACGTACCATCTGGGAATAGGGCCGCTGGGGTCCCGGGCGGACGCGACTGCGCGTTATCCAATTGCGCGATGGAATTTTCCATCTCCATCTCCCTTGACCGCGTAGCGACCTTGGCTTGATCGCGCAGGTCACCAACTAGGCGGCGAATGCCATTTACTGCGTCATCGAAGTACCAATTCTTCCAAGCATTCTCCGTTCTCGCGCCGATCGCACGGCTGAGTTCATTCAAGCTATCGTATGCTTCGCCATTGTTCTTCAACGTCCACTTCCCACCTGAGGCGCGAGCTCGAAATGCTTGGCCGAGATATGTCCGATAGATCTCAAATCCTTCTGGAACGCGGACCCCGTACCTTGAGTCCGAAAAGCCAGATGCTGGCGACGCTGGGGTAGGCGCGTTCTGTCGAAGAACCGAGGCGGTTGGGTCTTGAGGCAAACTCCATAGGACTCTCTTTAAGATAGAGTCCTCAGAGTTTTCTCCGGCGAGACGGAGCGCCCAAATTTTCGCGAAAACATCGGTTGAAATATCAATTTGGCGCATGGCTCTAACCTCCATTTAGTACACTATAGAGGTATGGAGGTATTTGTCAAGCTAGTATGGGCTAGTTTCTGATCCGCGTCCCCGTCGGATCATAGGCCGGCTTCAGATAGGCCTTCGCGGGGAAGCGTTCGCGCGCGACCTCGATCTCGTACTTGCCCGACAGCACGAACTCCGGCGTCACGCCGCCCGGGTCGTTGACGTAGCCGAGGCCGATGGCGCGGCCGAGCGTGTGGCCGAACATCCCCGAGCTCAGGTAGCCGACGCGCTTGCCGTCGCGCCAGATCGGCTCGTTGTGGTAGAGCAGCGGCTTCTCGCTCTCCATCACGAACTGGACCAGGCGCTTGCTCGGCGTCTTGCCGCGCCGGGCGGAAAGCGCGTCGCGGCCGATGAAGCCGCCGTTCTTGTCCCAGGCGACGGTGAAGCTTAAGCCCGCCTGGATCGGGTCGTCCTCCGGCCCGATGTCGTGGCCCCAGTGGCGATAGGCCTTCTCGATGCGCAGCGAGTTGAGCGCGTGATAGCCGGCGTGCTTCAGCCCGAACCCGCCGCCGGCCGCGGCGATGGCGTCGTACACGCCCTGCACGAACTCGGCCGGCACGTAGAGCTCGAAGCCCAGCTCGCCGACATAGGTGATGCGGGTGGCGCGTACCCGCGCATAGGCCAGGTCGATCTCGCGTGACGCGCCGAATGGGAAGGCGGCGTTCGACGCGTCGTCGGGCGTGAGGCTCTGCAACAGGTCGCGCGAACGCGGTCCCATCAGGCTCAGCGTCGCCATGCCCGACGTGATGTCCGTCGCCGTGCACAGCGCGTCCGCGGGCGTGTTGCGCTTGAGCCAGTCCAGGTCGCGCCGCTGGGACGCGGCCGAGGTAACGACCAGGAAGCTCGTCTCATCGATGCGCGTCACGGTCAGGTCGGCCTCGATGCCGCCGGCCTCGTTGAGCCATTGCGTGTAGACGACCCGGCCCGGCGCCGTGGCGACGTCGGCGGCCGAGATGCGGTTCAGCACGCGCTCGGCGTCGCGGCCCTGCACCAGGTACTTGGCGAAGGAGGACTGGTCGAACAGCGCGACCGCCTCGCGGCAGGCGCGGTGCTCGGCCGCCGAGGGCTGGAACCAGTTCTGCCGGCCGTAGGTATATTCGTATTCCGGCGTCATGCCCTTGGGCGCGAACCAGTTCGCGCGCTCCCAGCCCGCGGTTTCGCCGAAGCAGGCGCCCGCGCCGGCGAGCCGGTCGTGCAGCGCCGACTTGCGCACGCCACGCGCGCTCTCCACCTGGCGGAACGGCCAGTGCATCGCGTAGAGCAGGCCGAGGCCTTCGATCGTGCGGTCGTGCAGGTACTTGCGGTTCACCTGGAACGGCATCATGCGGCTGAGCTCGACGTCCCACAGGTCCATCGGCGCGCGCCCGTCGACGATCCAGTCCGCCAGCACCTTGCCGGCGCCGCCGGCCGACTGGATGCCGATCGAGTTGAAGCCGGCGGCGACGAAGAAGTGCTTGAGCTCCGGCGCCTCGCCCAGCAGGTAGCGGTCGTCGGGCGTGAAGCTCTCCGGCCCGTTGAAGAAGGTCTGCAGGCCCGCTTTCTCGAGGATCGGCAGGCGATGCATCGCGCTTTCCAGATGCGGCTGGAAATGCTCGATGTCGTCCGGCAGCGTGCCGAAGGCGAAGTCCTCCGGCACGCCGTTCATGCCCCAGGGCTTGGCCACCGGCTCGAAGCAGCCGATCAAGAGCTTGCCGGCGTCCTCCTTGACGTAGATGCAGCGTCCCGGCTCGCGCAGCACGGGCAGGCTCTTCGGCAGGCCCGGGATCGGCTCGGTCACGACGTAGAAATGCTCGGCCGCGTGCAGCGGCACGGCAACGCCGGCCCAGGACCCGACCTCGCGGCCCCACAAGCCCGCGCAGTTCACCACGTACTCGGCGTCGACGTCGCCCTCGGCCGTGGTCACGCCGACGGCGCGGCCGTCCTTGGTCTTGATGCCGGTGACCTTGCAGTGCTCAACAATGCGCACACCGCCCTGGCGCGCGCCGGCAGCCAGCGCGCGCGTGACGTCGATCGGGTTCAGCGCCCCGTCGCGCGGCAGGAACACCGCGCCGACCACGTCGTCGATGCGGATCAGCGGGTATTTCTCCCGCGCCTGCTCGGGCGTCAGCACCTGCACGTCCAGGCCGCAATTGCTGGCCATCGACGCGCCGCGCTTCAGCTCCTCGAAGCGCTCGGCGTCGCAGGCGACCGACAGCGAGCCGTGCCGGCGGTAGCCGGTCGCCTGGCCGGTCTCCTTCTCCAGCCCGTCATAGAGCTCGGCCGAATAGACCGCGAGCCGCGTCAGGTTCTGCGTCGCGCGCAGCTGCCCGATCAGCCCGGCGGCATGCCAGGTCGTGCCGCAGGTAAGCTCTTTGCGCTCGAGCAGCAGCACGTCCTTCCAGCCGCGCTTGGCCAGATGATAGGCGACGGAGCAGCCGATCACGCCGCCGCCGATGACGACGACGCGCGCTTGCGAGGGGAGATCCTTGGCCATGGAAGCGGTTACTTCTCGCGATGGAAAGGCGGGAGGAGAGAAGTACCGCCAAACAAGCCACGCCGTCGAGCCGCCGGCGCGCCCGGCCGCCGCGACCTATCGTCCGATATACTGCCGCGGCGTCTTGCCGAGCGTGCGGCGGAACACGTGGCTGAAGGCGCTGGCGCTGCGGTAGCCCAGGCGCTCGGCCACGCGCGCGACCGGCGTGCCGCCGGACAGCAGGGACAGGGCCTCGACCATGCGCGCCTGCGCGCGCCACGCCGAGAAACCCATT
Organism: Alphaproteobacteria bacterium; assembly: GCA_023150455.1. GTDB lineage: Bacteria > Pseudomonadota > Alphaproteobacteria > JAEULC01 > JAEULC01 > JAEULC01. The sequence goes on from JAKLKW010000011.1 coordinate 42,165, forward strand.
CCGGTTTCGCTGAGGAACAATCGGGCCAGCGTGCGCGTGCTGGCGCCGGCCTCGACCGCCCACTCGTCGAGCGTGGCGCCGCTGTCCGGGCGGCCGAGGAACGACCCGCACAGGCGCAAGAGCCGCGGGTCGCGCGGCAGCGGGATGCTGAGCTGCAGCCGCGGCGCGGCTCCGAGCTCGGCCAGGATAAGCCGGAAGATAAGCCCGCCGCGGCCGGCGCGGTCGTACTCGACCGGCTCGTCCATCGCCGCGAGGATCAGGGCGCGCAGCAGGTCGGACACATCGATCACCGCGCATTCCCGCGGCATGCCGCGCGCGACGCCAGGCGCGATATAGAGCGTGCGCATCGCCACGGCGCCTTCCATGCGCAGCGAATGCTCGACCAGCGGCGGCATCCACAGCGCGCGCTGCGGCGGCACGACGAACGCGCCCGAAGCGGTCGTCACGCGCATGACGCCGGTGGCGGCATAGATGAGCTGGGCCCGGCGGTGGCGATGCGGGGCGATCGTGTCGCCGTCGCGAAAATCCTTGGGCATGGCCGCGACCGGCCGCGGGACCGACTGGTAGTCGGCGGGGTTGGTGCTTCGGGCCATGGGCGACGGCTTGTCCGATTTGCGACAATTCTTGGCAGAACAGCGTGCATCGGACAGACTATGCTTGTCCAGTCGCGCGCCGCGTGGCCAACGCCTCATCCTTCGACAAGCCCAGGACGAGGCGACGTGGTTCGCTCCCAGCCCGAGCTTGTCGAAGTAGCGATGACCCAGAGGCGCTGCAGATGGACCGAAGCGGCCGCATGGTGGCGTTCATCAACGTCGCCCATTTCATCGACCATTTCTTCCTGCTGATCTTTCCCACCGCCGTGCTCGGCATGGGTGTCAGCTTCGAGTTGAGCTACGGCGAGATGCTGGCCCTGGCGACCGGCGCCTTCGTCGCCTTCGGCGCGGGCTCGCTGCCGGCCGGCTGGCTGGGGGACCGCTGGAGCCGGCGCAACATGATGATCGTGTTCCTGGTCGGCATCGGCGCGGCGGCGATTGTGACCGGATTCAGCCTGTCGCCGCTGATACTCGCGGTCAACCTGACGCTTCTCGGCCTGTTCTCGGCGATCTATCACCCGATCGGCGGCGCGATGCTGGCGGCGAACGCGGGCGACCGGCTCGGCCGGCGCATGGGCCTGAACGGCGTGTTCGGCAACCTGGGCGTGGCCGGCGCGGCGCTCATCACCGGCGCGCTGACGCAGTATCTGGGCTGGCGCTGGGCGTTCATCGTCCCAGGCCTGATCGCGGTCGCGGTCGGCGTGCTGTTCTGGATCGCGGTGCCCGACGGCGCCGGCGTGGGCTCGAAAAAAGCCGGCAAGCCCGCGCGCATCCCGCGCGAGCTGGTGATCCGCGTCTTCGCCGTGCTGGTGCTGGTCATCATGACCGGAGGCGTGATCTTCCAGGCGGCCACCGTGTCGATGCCCAAGCTGTTCGACGAGCGCGTCACCAGCCTGGCGGGATCGGCAGCCGGGGTAGGCGCGCTGGCGGCGGCGATCTTCACCGTCGGCGCCCTGGCGCAGATCACGGTCGGCCAGGTGATCGACCGCATGGGGCTCAAGGGCGCGTTCCTGGCGGTTTCGGCCTTCGCCGCGCCGGCGCTGCTGGGCGCGGCCTATGCGACCGACTGGCTGATGCTGCTGTGCGCCGGCGGCATCATGGTGGCGATCTTCGGCCAGGTGACGATCAACGACACGATGCTCGCGCGCTACACCAGCGACGAGTGGCGCGCGCGCGTCTTCGCCGTGCGCTATTTCCTCGGCTTCGCCACGGCCGGCGCGGCGGTGCCGCTGGTGTCGGTCGTGCACGAGCACGCGGGATTCTCGACGCTGTACCTGCTGCTCGCCGTGCTCGGCGCCTGCGTGTTCGTCGGCGCGCTGCTGTTCCCGCGCGAGAACAGCCACCGCCAGGCCGTGCCGGCGGCCGCGGAGTAGGCCTAGATCCTCACCTTGCGGTCCGGGAACGCCTTCGACCAGTAGCGGATGGTGACCGACTTGCGCAGGCCGTTGGTCCAGAACGGGTCCTCGCGGTAGATCGCGTCGGCGGCGGCGCGGTCGGCGACATCGACGATCCACAATCCGCCCCACGGATCCGCGCCGGCGGCGTCGCGCAGCGAGCCCGCGACCAGGATGCGGTCGCTGTGCTCGTCCAGGAAGTCCTGATGCGCCTTCATGTGCTGCTCGCGCACATGCAGCTTGGTCGGGTCGTCCTCGAAGATGATGACGTACAGCATCGAGCCTCCTACCCCCCGGCGCCCTAGACGGCCGCTGATCCGGCCGCCAAACCAAATGTTCGGCGCGCGGATCAGCGCGCGCCTATCCCCGGTGCGCCGCGCGCTTGGTCAGGATGCGGTCGAACTCGCCCAGGCGCTTCATCACCCGGCCATAGACCGTGTCGGGCGCGTAGCGGCCCTGAGCGTCGGGCTTGCCGGTGTCCATGCCGGTGAACAGCGCGACGGCCTCGTCCACCGTCCCCACGCTCCAGATATGGAACTTGCCAGCGCGCACGGCCTCGACAACGTCGTCCCTGAGCGTCAGGTTGCGCTCGTTCGCCCGCGGCACGATCACGCCCTGCTTGCCGGTCGGCCCGCGCTCGTTGCAGGCGCGGAAGAACCCCTCGATCTTGAAGTTGGCCCCGCCGATCACCTGGGCGGTGCCGACCTGGTCCATCGAGCCGGTGATGGCGATGTCCTGCCGGAGCGGTACGCCCGACAGCGCCGAGACGATCGCGCACAGCTCGGCCATGGACGCGCTGTCGCCCTCGACCCCGCCATAGTTCTGCTCGAACGTGATCGAGGCGGAGAAGGAAAGCGGAAAACGCTGCGCGAACCGGCCGTTGAGGAATCCCTCGAGGATCAGCACGCCCTTCTGCTGGATCGGGCCGCCCATCTCGGTCATGCGCTCGATATTGATGACGCCGAGGCGGCCGACATAGATGCGCGCCGAGATGCGCGAGGGCAGGCCGAAGCCGTGGTCGCCCAGATCCAGCACGGTCAGCGCGTTGACCTCGCCCACGGCCTTGCCGTCGGTCGCGACGTTGAGCACCCGCTTGCGGATCTGTTCCTGGCTGCGGTCCTCGACGCGCGAGTTGCGCCGCCGCCGCTCGGCCAGCGCCCGGCGCACCTGCTCCACGCCGATGCCGCGCGTTCCATTGGCGGACGTTCCCGGCGGCACCAGCGTCGATGCCTCGACGATGATGTCCTCCAGCATCTCGAACCGGGCCGTCAGCTTGTCGCGGGCGTCCGACCAGCGCGCCGCCTGGCCGAGCAGGTAGGCGACGGCATCCTCTTGCAGCACGGCGCCGCCGGCGCGCTTGGCCGCCGCATCGCGCAGAAGCTGGGCGTAGACGGCCAGGTTCTCCTCCGTCGCATCCATGTCCGGATCGATGTCGGCCTTGATCTTGAAGTAGTCGAGGAAGTTCGGGTCGGCCGAGAAATACGTGTAGTACCAGCGCGGCGCGCCGACGAGGACGATCTTGACCGAGAGCGGGATCGGCCGCGGGTTGAGCGATTCCACCAGCGCCGGCATGTTGGCGCGCTGCGGCTCCTCGATGCGCAGCTCGCCGTCGCGCACGGCGCCCTTCAGCCCCTCCCACACCCCGGGCTCGCGCGCCACCGCCTCGGCGCGCAACACCAGCACGCCGCCATTGGCGCGGTGCAGCGCGCCGGCGCGGATCATGCGGAAGTCGGTCTCCAGCGTGCCCCTGACCGAACGGTACTCGATGGCGCCGAACAGCCGCGCATAGGTCGGGTTGGGCTCGAGCACGACCGGCATATGCGGCATGTCGGCGTTGTCGACGATAAGGTTGACCGCGTAGCGGTCGGTGCCGGTGTCGTGCTCGCCCGGCTGCGGCGGCGCCAGGAAGGGCTCGAGATGCTCCAGCAGGTCCTCGCGCATGTCGATCAGCCAGCGCCTGAGGCCGGCGTGGCGGGCGTATTCGTTCTCGATCTGCATCATCGGCCCGTCGATGATGCCGTCGGCGATCTCACGCCTGATGTTCACGACCACGCCGCCGGCCTGCTCCTCGGCCCGCTGCGCCTGGGCGCCGATCGCGCGCAGCTTCTCGCTCAGCTCGTGCGCCGCCTTGGTCAGGCGCTCCTGCTCCTCGGACGACAGCGTCTCCCACGGGCGCGGATTGCCCTCGGCGTCGACCGCCAGGATGCCGACGCCCTGCTCGGTGCGCTGGATCTTGAGTCCCTGCGCATGCGCGGCCTCGTCGAGCTCGGCATAGGCGCGCTCCAGGCTCTCGCGCAGGCGCAGGCCGGCGCCGCGCAGGCGCTCGGTGTATTCCGGCTTCTCGAACTCGGCCTGGAGGCTCTGCCTCAAGCCATGCACCAGGGCCGCCATGCGGTCGCGGAACTCGCGGCCGGTGCCGCGCGGCAGGCGATAGGGCTTGGGCTTGTGCGGCCGGCGGAAATTATAGAGATAGGCCCAATCGTACGCCGGCGGGCGCTGCTCGGCTTTGCTCTGCAGGTAGTTGAGCGTGGCGGTCATGCGCCCGCTGCGGTTCTCGCCGAGGACGAAGACGTTGAAGCCGGGATCGGTGATCGTGAGCGCGAACTTGAGCGCCGCGCCGGCGCGCTTGTGCGACGAGAAGTCGAATGGATAGACCGGCTTGCCCTCGGCCGGCGGCGGCGGCGCGGCAAAGGGCGGCAGGCCCAGCTTGTCGCCGGGAATCTTCTTCGCGGCCATTCTCGTCATTTCCCCCCTCTTGCGCGGCCGATCTTCCGGGGTCGGGCCGGGCGGGTCAAGCCGCGCTGTATCGGGCGCGCGCTTTGGGCTAGATCAAGCTCGCGATGACCGACGCCGCCGCGCCTCCCGCCACGATCTGCATCTATGTCGGGCTCGATCTCGTGGGGGACGGGCTGATGAAGCTGCCGTTCCTGCGCGCGCTGCGCCGGGCCTGGCCCGATGCGCGCATCACATGGCTCGCCGGCAAGGGCCGGAGCGCCTTCGCGCACGAGCTGGCGCCGCTCGTCCGCGGCCTGATCGACGAGGTGATCGAGGACGCCGGCATCGGCTCGCGCGCGGGCGAGCTGCTCGCGCGGCCGCTCGCCGGCCGCCGCTTCGACCTCGTCATCGACACGCAGCGCCGCGCACTGACCACGCTGATCGTCCGGCGGATCCGCCACGGTGCATTCGTCTCGGGCGCCGCCGGGTTCCTGTTGTCCGACCGGCGACCACGCGTGCCCCATGCGAAACCGAAGGCGATGATCCGCCAGATGCTCGACCTGATCGAGGTCGCGTCCGGCCTGCCCGCGCGGCCCGAGGCCAGGCTCGCGATCGACCCGGCGGCGGAGCAGGAAGCCGCGGCGCTGCTGCCGTCGGGCCCGACCTACGTCGGCCTGGCGCCGGGCGCCGGCGGACGGCGCAAGTGCTGGCCGCTCGAAAACTACGTCGCGCTGGGCAGGCGCCTCGCGGCGGGCGGACGCGTGCCCGTCTTCATCCTCGGCCCCGGCGAGGGGGAATGGGTCGAAGCCTGCCGCGCGGTGCCGGGCGCGCTCCTGCCGCTGCAGACAGCGGCCGACCGTGGCATCGCCGTCATGCCGATGCTCACGATCGCCCTGGCGCGGCGCCTCGCCGCCGCCGTCGCCAACGACAGCGGCGCGGGCCACATGCTGGCCGCCGGCGACGTGAAGCTCGTCTCGCTGTTCGGCCCGACCTCGCCCGACAAGTTCGCGCCCATGACGCCGGTGCTGCGCGTCCTCCGCGCGCAGGAATTCGGCGGCGAGGCGATGGCGGCGATCACGGTCGATGCGGTGGAGCAGGCGCTGATGCAGCTCGTCGAGAAGCGTTAGCGGTCGGTCGCGTTCCGGGCCGACGCCGGCTGCGTCAGCGGAAAGCGCCGCATCAGCACCAGAAGCAGCAGCAGCCCCGGCAGCGCCGCCAGCGTGCTCAGCAGGAAGAACGGCACCCAGCCCAGCGCCTCCGCCAGCACGCCGCCCGAAGCCGACAGGACGCGCTGCGGCACGGCGGCGAGCGCCGACAGCAGCGCGTATTGCGTGGCGGTGAAGCGCGCGTTGCAAAGGACCGAAAGATAGGCGACGAACGCGGCCGAGCCCATGCCGCCGCAGAAATTCTCCACGCCGATCGTCGCCGTCAGCATGGCGATATCGTGCCCGGCGACGGCCAGCGCGACGTACATCAGGTTCGACAGCATCTGCAGCACGCCCGCGACCATCAGGCCGCGATAGATGCCGACGCGGAATACCAGCGCGCCGCCGGCGGCCACGCCCGCCAGCGTGGCAACGACGCCGAACACCTTGCTGACATTGGCGATCTCGATCTTGCTGAAGCCCATCTGGATGTAGAACGGGCTGGTCATCACGCCGGCCAGCGCGTCGCCGAACTTGTAGAGCACGACGACGACCAGGATCAGCAGCCAGGCCTCGCGCCGCATGATGTCGGCGAACGGCGCGATCACCGCCATGGCGAACCAGGCGCGGGCGCGGTCAACGGCCGTGACGCCGGGCATCGGGGCCAGGGCGCGGCGCGACGCCGCCGGCTCCTGCATCATCAGCACCGAAGCCATGCCGATGCTCATCAGCGCCGCCATGACCGCAAAGGCGACGCCCCAGCCGCCGAACGCGGCGGCATAGAGCGCGCCGGCGCCGCTCGCCAGCATGCCGCCGCGATAGCCCCATTGCGTCGCCGCTGCGCCCATGCCCTGCTGCTCCGGTGCCAGGAGCTCGATGCGGATGGCGTCGATGACGATGTCCTGCGTCGCCGACAAAAAGGCGACGGCGACCGCGGCGAGCACCGTCCACCACAGCGCCGTCGTCGGGTCGGTCTGCCCGACGGCGACGATCGCCAGGGCCAGCAGCACCTGGATCAGCAGGGCCCAGCCGCGCCGGCGTCCTAGGCGCGGCGTCAGCCAGGGCAGCGGCACGCGGTCGACGATCGGCGCCCACAGGAACTTCAGCGTATAGGAAAGGCCGATCAGCGCGGCGAAGCCGATCGCCCGCAGCGATACGCCGGATTCGGCGAGCCAGATGCCCAATGTCGCGCCACTGAGGGCCAGCGGCAGGCCGCTGGAGAAGCCCTGCAGCAGGACGATCAGGATGTTGCGGTCCCGGAGCGCCTCGGCCGCGGCGCGCCAGCTGCGCTTCTGCCCGCCCTTGTCGGAGATGCTGGTCGCGGGCGCGCTCAGCCCAGCTTCTCCCTGACCAGCGCCTTGAGGTCCGTTTCCGGCCGCGCGCCGTAATGCGCGATCACCTCGGCGGCGGCGAGACTCGCGATCTTGCCGCAGCGGCGCAGGTCGTCGCCTTGCGTGAACGCATAGAGGAAGCCGGCGGCGTAGAGATCGCCGGCGCCGGTCGTGTCGACGACCTTCGCGACCGGCGCTGCGTCGATCACGTGCAGCTCGTCGCTGCGCACGATCACCGATCCCTTGGGTCCGCGCGTCAGCACCGCGATCTCGCAGTGATCGCGCACCGCCTGCAGCGCCGCGTCGAAGTCCGGCGCCTTGTACAACGAGATCAGCTCGGCCTCGTTCGCGAACAGGATGTCGATGTGGTCGCGCACCAGCGTCAGGAACGACTCGCGGTGGCGGTCGACGCAGAACGGGTCGCTCAGTGTCAGCGATACGCGCCGCTTGGCCTGGTGCGCGATGCGTGCGGCGCGCAGGAACGCTTCCTTGGCGCGCGGCCTGTCCCACAGATAGCCTTCAAGGTAGGTCACGCTGGCGCCGGCGACCGTCGTCTCGTCGACGTCGTCCGGACCCAGGTTCACGCAGGCGCCCAGATAAGTGTTCATGGTACGTAGCGCGTCGGGCGTGACCAGGATCAGGCAGCGCGCGGTCGGCGTGCCTTCCCTGTCCGGCGGCGTGTCGAACCTCACGCCGGTGGCGCGGATGTCGTGCCGGAAGACCATGCCGAGCTGGTCGTCGTTGACCTTGCCGATATAGGCCGCGCGCCCACCCAGCGCCGCAATCCCGGCCATTGTATTGGCGCAGGACCCGCCCGAGATCTCGCGCCCCGGTCCCATGCGCGCGTACAGCTCGTCCGCGCGCTCGGCGTCGATCAGGGTCATCAGGTTCTTGTTGAGCTTGTTGGCGACGATGAACGCGTCGTCGGCCTGCGCGATGACGTCGACGATGGCGTTGCCGATGCCCACCACATCGAACGTCGCCGGCGCTTTCTGGGCCTTGGTCATGGAGTCCCGCTGTTGTCCGCTGGAAGGGCGCGCCGCCAGCGTGCTCGCGGGCGCCAAGAGAACGCGGGCGCAGTATAGTCGGCATCGCCCCGCCGGCAAGAAGCCTCGACCCTTGCGCGCGACCGCGGCGCGGTCTTACATCCGGGGCGCGCCCAATCCGCGGGATGCCGATGCTCTTCTCCGCTTTTTCCAAGGCCATCGCCCAGTTGCCCGATCCGGCCCTGCGCAACGTCCTGCTGCGCGCGATGGCGGGCGCCGCCGGCATCTACGTCCTGCTCTGCGCCATCCTGTGGATCGCGTTCGCGCGCATCAGCCTGTCCGAGATCGCGTGGCTCGACACGGCGATCGACGTGCTCGGCGCCTTCGCGGTGTTCGTGGTCGCGATCCTGCTCTTCCCGGCCACGGCCAGCGCGCTGGTCGGCTTGTTCCTGGAAGAGGTCGCCGCCGCGGTCGAGCGCGAGCACTATGCGGGCCTGCCGCCGGCGCGCATCCACGGCCTGGCCGAGAGCACGCTCGCGGGCATCCGTTTCGGCCTGGTTGCCCTGGCGTTGAATATCGCCGCGCTGCCGCTCTACCTCGTACTGTTACTTGTACCCCCCTTGAATGTCTTTGTCTTTTTCGGGGTGAACGGCTATCTTCTGGGTCGGGAGTATTTCGAGCTGGCGGCCGCTCGCCGCCTGCCGCTCGAGGAGGCCAGAGCGCTGCGCCGGCGCCATCGCGGCACGGTGATCCTGGCCGGGGGACTGACGGCGCTTCTGCTCACCGTCCCCGTGGTCAACCTGGCCGCACCCATCATCGGGACCGCGGCCATGGTACATATCCTCGAGGCGCTGCGACGGCGGTCCGGCGCGTCTCCCGCGAACAACAAACCCGGGCGGCGGGGACCGTCCTAGAGGATGAGGGAGCAGGTAGATGTTTCGGCGACGCAAGGGCGATGACGACGGCAGCATGGGTTCGACGGCGCAGGGCGGAACGGAATCCGGTTCGGGCGACCTGCCGGCGCTGAAGCCTTTCATGCGTGCGAGCAGCGAAGAGACCCTGGCGCCCGCGCGGCCGGCCGCACCGGCGG
>JAKLKW010000239.1 GCA_023150455.1 Alphaproteobacteria bacterium
GCCGCGTGCAGACGAAAGCGACGCGGCGCGACGGCCGCTACCATCTCGACGGCGAGAAGTGGTTCGTCACCAGCGGCGACGTGGCCGACTACCTGATCGTGCACGCCCATGTCGACGGCGATCCCGACAAGCCGACCCTGTTCCTGGTCGACAAGGCGCTGCCCGGCGTGCGCGTCAAGCGCATCCCGAAGTTCATGCATACCTACGTGTTCGAGCATCCCGAGTTCGTGTTCGAGAACGTCGAGCTCGACGAGTCGAAGGTGCTGGGCGCGGTCGGGCAGGGATTCGAGCTGACCAAGGAATGGTTCGTCGAGGCGCGGCTGCAGATCGCGGCCAACTGCCTGGGCGCGGCGATCCGCGCGGCCGAGATCGCCAACGCGCACGCGGCGGAGCGCGTGCAGTTCGACCGGCCGATCCGCGACTTCCAGGCGATCGAGTTCATGCTGGCCGACATGGCGGTCGAGATCATGGCGACGAAAAGCATGGTCTACCGCGTCGCGTGGGAGATCGACCGCGGCCTCGACCGCAAGCTGGTGCATGCGCGCGCCTCGGCGGTGAAGCTCTTTGCGTCGGAAACGGCCGGCCGCGTGATCGACAGGGCGCTGCAGATCCTGGGCGGCCGCGGCTACATGCGCGAGAACCCGGTCGAGCGCCTCTATCGCGACATCCGCGTCGACCGCATCTGGGAGGGCACGTCGGAGATCCAGCGCGCCATCATCGGCGGCCAGATCAGGAAGCGCGGGCTGGCACCCTACGTCGACTGGGCGTGACTACGACCGCGCCGCGCCGCGCGACGGCGCCTTCCCGGTGCGCGCGATGCCGCATCCGTCCAGCACCAGCGCGGTGATCGTCCCGGCGGCGGCGGCGTAGTCCGCTTCGCCGAGCCGGCCGCGCCCGAGCACCGCGCGCACCTGCACCTCGAAGTCGGCGTAGTGCTGGGTCATGGCCCAGATGGCGAACACCAGGTGGACCGGGTCGACCGGCCGCATCCTTCCCTGCGCCATCCAGCGGCGGAGGATCGCGGCCTTCTCCTCGACGCGCGCGCGCAATTCCCTGGCGAGGAAGCCGCCGAGGATCGGCGCGCCGTGCAGCACCTCGTTGGCGAATACCTTCGAGGCGTTCGGGCGCGTGCGCGACCAGTAGATCTTGGCGGCGATGTAGTCGCCGAGCGCCTCGGCCGGGTCGCGCTCGGGCCGGATCTGGTCGAAGGCGCCGAGCCAGAGCTCGAGGATGTTGTCCAGCACGGCGCGATAGAGCGCCTTCTTGGTGCGGAAATAGTAGTGCAGGTTCGCCTTGGGCAGCCCGGCGCGGGCGGCGATCGCCGCGGTCGTGGCGCCGCGGAAGCCGCTTTCGGCGAACACGCCTTCGGCCGCCTCGAGAATGCGCGCGACGTTGCGCTTGCGGATGCGGCCGCCGTCTACGGTCACGGGCCGTGCCACTGCTTTGCCCCTCGTGTGCCGCTTGTCGCGGCAGTTACAAAGTTGACTATTTGGTCAGATCATCGGTACCGTCATTGCAGCAGGGTGGCAAGCCGGCCCGTTGCGGTGTTCGAACGGCCGGCGAACGATAATGGGGCCGCCCCCGAACGAGCGGGGCCCGGGAATGTCCGAGACAGGCGATGTCGCGGCCGCAAGGCTGTCGGCGGCCGACTACGGGAAGAATTTCGGCGACGTGAAGCCGCCGCTCGACCGCGCCCGCGCGCTGGTCGAGGCGAGCCGCTGCCATTTCTGCTACGACGCGCCCTGCATCGCGGCGTGTCCCACCGGCATCGACATCCCGGGCTTCATCCGCAAGATCGGCACCGACAACGTCAAGGGCGCCGCGGTCACCATCCTCGAACAGAACATCTTCGGCGGCTCCTGCGCGCGGGTGTGCCCGACCGAGATCCTGTGCGAGCGGGCCTGCGTGCGCAGCGCGCAGGAAGGCAAGCCGGTCAAGATCGGCGCGCTGCAGCGCTACGCCACGGACGACCTGCTCGCGCGCGGCATCCAGCCCTTCCGGCGCGCCGCCGCCACCGGCCGCCGCGTCGCCGTGGTCGGCGCGGGGCCGGCCGGCCTCGCCTGCGCCCACCGCCTGTCGATGCTCGGCCACGACGTCGCCGTGTTCGAGGCGAAGACCAAGCCCGGTGGTCTCAACGAATACGGCATCGCCGCCTACAAGCTGACCGACGACTTCGCCCAGCGCGAGGTCGCGTACGTCCTGTCGCTCGGGGGCATCGCGCTCAGCTGCGGCAAGGCGCTGGGACGCGACATCGAACTCGCCGGCCTGCGGCGCGACTACGACGCGGTGTTCCTCGGCCTCGGCCTCGGCGGCGTCAACGCGCTCGGTCTCGACGGCGAAGCCATGAAGGGCGTCGAGGACGCGGTCGCCTATATCGAGCGGCTGCGCCAGGCGCCAGACAAGGCGAAGCTGCCGGTCGGGCGGCGCGTGGTCGTGATCGGCGGCGGCAACACGGCGATCGACGCGGCGGTGCAGTCGAAGCGGCTCGGCGCCGAGGACGTGACCATCGTCTATCGCCGCGGCCCCGAGCAGATGAGCGCGACGGCGCACGAGCAGGAATTCGCCCAGACCAGCGGAGTCGGCATCAAGCACTGGGCGCGGCCGGTCGCGATCGTGGGCCGGGACGGCATGCTCACCGAGGTGCGCTTCGAATACACGAAGCTCGATCCGGCCGGCCGCCTGGTCGGCGCCGGCGGCGGGTTCGCGCTGCGGGCCGACATGCTGTTCAAGGCGATCGGCCAGGTCTTCGTGCCGGCGCCGCTCGGCGACGGCACGGCCGAGCCGTTGCGGCTGAGCCAGGGCAAGATCGGGGTCGACGCCGAGCGGCGCACCTCGCTGTCCAAGGTCTGGGCCGGCGGCGACTGCGTCGCCGGCGGCCAGGACCTGACCGTCAGCGCCGTCGAGGACGGCAAGCGCGCGGCCCTGTCGATCGACCGCGCCCTGCGGAAAGGAGCTTGAGCCATGGCCGATCTCCGCTGCAGCTTCGCCGGCATCAAGTCGCCCAACCCGTTCTGGCTCGCCTCGGCCCCGCCGACCGACAAGGAATACAACGTGGTGCGCGCCTTCAAGGCGGGCTGGGGCGGCGCCGTGTGGAAGACGCTGGGCGAGGCGGGGCCGCCGGTCGTCAACGTGACCTCGCGCTACGGCGCGATCGAGGTGGGCGGCCAGCGCATGGTCGGCTTCAACAACATCGAGCTGATCACCGACCGCCCGCTCGAGGTCAATCTGCGCGAGATCAAGCAGGTCAAGCGCGACTGGCCGGACCGCGCGCTGGTCGTCTCGCTGATGGTGCCCTGCGCCGAGGATGCCTGGAAGACGATCCTGGCCGTGGTCGAGGACACGGGCTGCGACGGCGTCGAGCTCAACTTCGGCTGCCCGCACGGCATGTCCGAGCGCGGCATGGGATCCGCCGTCGGCCAGGTGCCGGAGTACATCGAGATGGTGACGCGCTGGTGCAAGCAGCACACGCGTATGCCGGTGCTGGTGAAGCTGACGCCGAACGTCACCAACATCCTGGGACCGGCGCGCGCGGCTAGGCGGGGCGGCGCCGACGCGGTGTCGCTGATCAACACCGTCAACTCGATCACCAACGTCGACCTCGACCGGATGGCGCCGATGCCGACGGTCGACGGCAAGGGCACGCATGGCGGCTATTGCGGGCCGGCGGTGAAGCCGATCGCGCTCTTCATGGTGGCCGAGATCGCGCGCGACCCGGAATGCGCCGGAATGCCGATCTCCGGCATCGGCGGCATCGCCACCTGGCGCGACGCGGCCGAGTACCTGGCGCTCGGCGCCGGCTCGGTGCAGGTCTGCACCGCCGCCATGCATTACGGCTTCAAGATCGTCGACGACATGATCGACGGGCTCGGCAACTGGATGGATGAGAAAGGCCACGGCGACCTGTCCGCGATCGTCGGCCGCGCCGTGCCGAACCTGACGGACTGGCAGCATCTCAACCTCAACTACCAGCTGGTCGCGCGCATCGACCAGGCGAAGTGCATCAAGTGCGGCCTCTGCCACATCGCCTGCGAGGACACTTCGCACCAGGCGATCCGCGACATCCGCGCGGACGGGCAGCGCCGCTTCGAGGTGATCGACGCGGAATGCGTCGGCTGCAATCTCTGTATGCATGCCTGCCCGGTGCCGGGCTGCATCGACATGGTGGAGGTGAAGACCGGCAAGCCGCATCTCGACTGGACGCGGCATCCCAACAACCTTCTGCGCAAGGCGGCCGAGTGAGCGCGAGCGCGCTGAAGCCCGCGGCCGGAACCGCGGCCAGGTCGGCGCCGGCGGCGGCGCCGCTCGTCATCGACATCGACGGGCTGTCGCTCGCCTACCAGGCGGCGGACGGGCCGGTGCTGGCCCTCAGCGACATCGACCTCGAGGTGCGCGCGGGCGAGTTCGTGTCGTTCATCGGCCCGTCGGGCTGTGGCAAGACCACGCTGATGCGCGTCGTCGCCAACCTGGTCGAGCCGAGCGCCGGGACGATCAGGGTCAACGGCATGACCCCGGAGGAGGCGCGGCTCAAGCGCGCCTACGGCTACGTGTTCCAGGCGCCGGCGCTCTATCCCTGGCGCACGGTCCGGCGCAACCTGATGCTGCCGCTCGAGATCATGGGCATGAAGAGGGCGGAGCGCGAAGCGCGCGCCCGCAAGTATCTCGCCCTGGTCGGGCTCGAGGGCTTCGAGAACAAGTTCCCCTGGCAGCTTTCCGGCGGCATGCAGCAGCGCGTGTCGATCGCCCGCGCGCTCGGGTTCGAGCCGCAGCTTCTGCTGATGGACGAGCCTTTCGGCGCGCTCGACGAGATCAACCGCGACCGCCTGAACGAGCACCTGCTGCGCCTGTGGGAGAAGACGCGCGTCACCGTCGTCTTCGTCACCCACTCGATCCAGGAGGCGGTCTATCTCTCCAACCGCATCGTCGTCATGTCGCCGCGGCCGGGCCGCATCCTCGAGGTGATCGACAGCGACCTGCCGCCCGACCGCACGCTCGACGTACGCGAGACCCCGGAATTCCTCGCCATCGCCCACCGCGTGCGCATGGCGCTCAGGGCGAGCCATTCCTATGACGACTAGTGCCGCCCTTGGTTTCCCCTCCCGCGGGGAGAGGGGGAACTGGAAGTGGCGGGCGGCGCCGCTGGCGACCGTGCTGCTAGCCATCCTGGTCCTTTGGTACGCCGGCGCGATCCTGCTCAACGCGCCGCAGGTGATCGAGCTCAAGTTCCGCGACCGGCCGGACTGGACGGCGCGCGAGCTGGTCGAGGCGACCTGGTCGATGGAGCGGCCGGTGCTGCCGGCGCCGCACCAGGTGGCGGTCGATTTCCACGAGTCGGTATTCGGCCGGCCGGTCACCTCGCGCCGCAGCCTCGTCTACCACGCCGGGGTGACGGCCTTGGCTACGCTGGTCGGGTTCCTGCTCGGCATCGTGCTGGGGATCGCGCTCGCGGTCGGGATCGTGCACGTGCGCACGCTCGACCGCAGCCTGATGCCATGGGTCATCGCCTCGCAGACCGTGCCGATCCTGGCGATCGCGCCGATGATCGTCGTCGTGCTCGGCAATGTCGGCTTCACCGGCCTGCTGCCCAAGGCGGTGATCTCGATGTATCTCTGCTTCTTCCCCGTGACCATCGGTATGGTCAAGGGCCTGCGCTCGCCCGACCCGCTGCAGCTCGACCTCGCGCGCACCTATTCCGCCTCGCCGGCGCAGGTGTTCTTCAAGCTGCGCTGCCCGGCCTCGGTGCCGTTCCTGTTCGCCTCGCTCAAGGTCGCGGTCGGCGTCAGCCTGGTCGGCGCCATCGTCGGCGAGCTGCCGACCGGGGCGCAGGAGGGCATCGGCGCGCGGCTGCTGAGCGGCTCCTATTACGGCCAGACCGTGCAGATCTGGTCGGCCCTGGTCATGGCGGCCCTGCTCGGCATCGCGCTCGTGGCCGCGGTCGGGCTGGTCGAGCGGCTGACGCTCAAGCAGATGGGGGCCGAGGCGTGAGCGCGCGCGTCGACCGTCTGGCCGCGGTCGCCGCGGCGCTGCTGCTGGCGTCCTTCGCCGCGCCGGTCGCGCGCATCGATGCGCAGGCGGTCTACTGGTTCGGCACCGGTG